>CAKKRA010000373.1:5195-10788 GCA_919902475.1 Nitrospiria bacterium | reverse complement strand
CAGGTGATATTTGCCGTGGCCTGCCTTGTGGATTGTATGACAGCTGTTGCATGTAAGATTTCCTTTTCTGTCCAGCAAAAAATCCGAAGGTATCTTCATGCTTGGCTTCATATCAACAGGGTGCGACAGCCTTACTGCATCCTTATGGCAGGAGAGGCAGAGGGCGCTGATGTCTTTTGTAAAAAGAGGCTTTTCCGTCCCCTCACCCTTCCCTCTCCCCTCAGGGGAGAGGATTAAGGTGAGGGGATTTGTCAGATGACAGGTTGAGCACTGTCCTTCAAAATTATGATAACTGCTCCACTGCGACCATACATAAACACTGATTGCAGTAAATATGGCTAAAAGCCCGAAAATTATTATATTGTGCTTTTTCATCAGTTAGCCTGCCATCACGGTAAATACCAAATTACAATCTCCAAATTTCAAATAAGCTCCAAATTTCAATAATCAAAACTATTTTTTGCAATGGAAGAAAATATTTTTTTAAGCTCAATGGCCTCCTGCAATAGAGACAAACCTTCCCTTTTCATTTCTCCTGCATTTACCAATCAGTCCATGATAGTATAGACATGCGCTTTCGCCAAGATAAACAGCAACCCAACTTTTGTCATGCCCGAAGGCTTCTATCGGGCATCCAGAGTCTTTTCATAATGGATTCCCGCTAAATACCTGCGGGAATGGCAGCGTTAGTTGTTCTGATTCACGTCCATTCTATTATGGGCTAACTTATAAGTTCTTGCTGAAAAAACTAATAACTGAAAGAGATTAATGATTTCTAAAACAGCATCAGAAATTTAGTGGTTCTTATGACCCGCCTCAGGCTGCAAAAATGAAGGATATTAAGAAGCGCAAATAGTTATCAATATTGTAAGTTTATCAAATATTTCCAATATGTCAACCCTTATAAGCCTTCCTAAAAAGTATTGAAGTTCCCGATAGATAAGATTTTTCAATACATATTGTAAAATCAAGTTTTTATTGATTGACTAAGGGCTGTTTTTAAAGATATAATAATATAATAAATTTTTCGCTGGGGGAGCCGAAATGGCTGAGAGCCCTCACACCTATACATAGGTGTGAGGGCAACCCTTTGAACCTGAACTGGATAATACCAGCGTAGGGAAGCGGCAGAAGGATTGTAATCTTTATAGCCGTAGACCATGCTGGTTTACGGCTTTTTTGTTTTGAGGGTCTTTTTTTATAAAATCCCTCCTAACCTCCCTTTTCCAAAGGGAGGAATTTCCCCTCTATCAAGAGGGGATAAAGGGGTGTGTTCCCCTCTTTGGCAAAGAGGGGTCAGGGGAGATTTTTACAATTATTTCTATTTAATTATGCAACTTACAGAAAACATAATCAACTTAGAAAAAATAGAAGAGGCAATAAAGGCACAAGAAAACCCTGCCCCCGCATACATTAGAAATATACTAAAGAAGACAGAGGGACTAGCAGGCCTTTCCATCCATGAGGCAGCGGCATTGCTGAATGTTGATGACCCTGATTTGCTAAAAGAACTTTTCAAAACCTCTGCTATTGTAAAAGAAAAGATTTACGGCAAGAGGATCGTCCTTTTTGCACCGCTATACCTCTCTAATGAATGTTCAAACAACTGCCTCTATTGCGGATTTAGAAGAGACAACAAAGATGCAAAGAGGAAGACCCTTGCAATGGATGAGGCAGTAGCAGAGGCAAAATTTCTCTCGCAAAGGGGATACAAGAGGCTTCTGCTTGTTACAGGCGAGGATATCAGGAGTTCAGACATTGAATATCTTATTGCAGTCATTAAAGCAATTTATGAAAATACAGATATCAGGATATTACACATAAATGCGCCGCCAATGAAGACAGAGGATTTCAGGAGATTAAAAGAAGCAGGTATCGGCGTCTATCAGTCTTTTCAGGAGACATATCATCCTGAGACATATAAGAAGATGCACCCATCAGGAATGAAAAAGGATTATGAATGGCGGCTCTCAACAATGGACAGGGCAATTGAGGCAGGATTTGATGATATTGGAATGGGCGCACTTTTAGGGCTTTATGATTATCATTTTGAGGCTCTTGCGCTTATTCAACATGCAAGATATCTTGAAGAAAGATTCGGTTTTGGGCCGCATACTGTATCTGTGCCGAGGCTCCAGCCTGCATCTGGCGCGGTTATTCATAAGCCGCCTTATCCTGTGACTGACACAGAATTTAAAAAGATAGTTGCTGTATACAGGCTTGCCATGCCTTATGTCGGCATAGTAATCTCAACAAGGGAGCCAAAAGAATTAAGGGATGAGACAATAAAAATCGGCGCATCACAGATAAGCGCTGGTTCAAGAACAAATCCCGGCGGATATACTACTCCGAACTCCGAACTCCGAACTCTAAACTCTGAGGAGCAGTTTGAAACAGAAGACCACCGCACACTTGACGAGATGATTCAGGTGATTGCAAAAAGTAATAACCTGCCGAGCCTCTGCACTGCCTGCTACAGAAAGGGAAGGACAGGAAAGGACTTTAGACAAATTGCAGATAAAGGTGATATACAGAAATACTGCCTTCCAAATGCCCTTTTGACATTTCAGGAGTATCTGATTGACTATGCATCAGAAGAGGCAAGGGCAATCGGCCAAAAGGTGATTGATAATGCAATAGCAAAGGTTGAGCTAAAGGATTTTACAGAGAGGATGGAGAGGATAAAGAGAGGAGAGAGGGATATATATTATTAATGCAGATAATTATCAACGGTGAAAAAAAGATAATTGATAATAATACAACCCTTGCTGCCCTTTTAAAAGAATTAGCAATTGATGCACAAAGGGTTGCAGTGGAATTAAATAGGAACATTATAAACAAGACAGATTATTCAAAGACGATTTTAAAAGAGAATGACTTGCTTGAGATTGTAAGTTTTATAGGAGGTGGAAAAAATTGGATGATAAATTAATAATAGCTGGGATAGAGTTTAAGTCCCGTCTGTGGGTTGGCACAGGAAAATATAAAGACTTTGAAGAGACAAAAAAGGCAGTAGAGGCATCTGGCGCTGATGTTGTTACTGTTGCTGTAAGAAGGGTGAATATAACAGACAAGGGCAAGGAGAATCTTCTGGATTATATTGACCCAAAGAAATACAAGATATTGCCAAATACAGCAGGATGCTACACAGCAGAGGATGCAATAAGGACAGCAAGGCTCGCAAGAACAGCAGGCGTCTCTGACATGGTAAAGCTTGAGGTAATAGGCGATGAGAAGACACTGTTTCCTGATAACGAAGCGCTCCTTGAGGCAGCAAAGGTTTTAGTAAAAGAGGGATTTATTGTTTTTCCATATACAAATGATGACCCGATAATGGCAAGGAAATTACAGGATATTGGCTGTGCAGCAGTAATGCCATTGGCAGCTCCAATCGGCTCTGGGCTTGGCATAAGGAATCCGTATAATTTAAGGATTATACTTGAGACAATTAAAATCCCTGTTGTAGTAGATGCAGGTGTCGGCACTGCCTCTGATGCAGCAATTGCAATGGAGCTCGGCTGCGATGCAGTTTTAATGAACACAGGCATTGCAGGCGCAAAAGATCCCTTAAAGATGGCAGAGGCAATGAAGTATGCAATATTAGCAGGAAGGCTTGCATACAAGGCAGGCAGGATGCCTATGAAACTGTATGCCTCTGCAAGCACTCCATTGGAAGGAAAGATAGGTGGCTGAGCCTTTATTCAGATTGTATCTGATAACAGACCGCAATCAGACAGGAGGAAGGCCATTAACAGATGTTGTAAAAGAGGCGCTTGATGGAGGAGTAAAGGCAGTTCAATTAAGGGAAAAGGATTTAGCGATAAGGGAATTGTTAAGGCTTGCAGAGGAGATGCGAAAGATAACAAAAGAGGCTGAAGCAATGCTATTTATAAATGGAAAGGTAGATGCTGCAATGGCAGTTGAAGCTGACGGTATACACCTTGGACAAACGGACTTGCCTGTTGATGTTGTAAGAAGGATAGTTGGCAATCGTTTTATGATTGGAGTTTCAACGCATAATTTAAACGAGGCAAAAGAGGCAGAGGCAGGCGGCGCTGATTTTATCACCTTCGGCCCTGTATATGAGACACCATTAAAGCTTAAATATGGGAAACCAGTTGGGATTGAGACCCTAAAGAAAGCTAAAAGTGGGGTTACAATACCAGTTTATGCCATTGGTGGGATAAATAGTGGGAATATTAAGCAGATTTTAGGCACTGGGGCAGACGGAGTGGCATTAATATCAGCAGTAATGGGGGCAAAGGAGCCAAAAAAAGCAGTAGAGGCGTTATTGGAGTATACACCCTCCCCTTAGTCCCCTCCCATCAAGGGAGGGGAAAAAACAAGTGAAGCTTCCATCAAGGGAAGGAAAACAAAAAAGTCCCCTCTCCCCTTGCGGGAGAGGGTTAGGGTGAGGGGTAAGAGGAGAACCATGACACAAATAATAGAAGCAAAAAAGGGAAAGATAACAAAAGAAATAACAGAGGTTGCAAAGGCAGAGGGCATCGCACCTTCTGAAATACAGAAGGGCATTGCTGAAGGAAATATTGTCATCTGCAAGAACAAAGTCCACAAGATTAAGCCGCTCGGCATTGGAAAGGGCTTGCGCACAAAGATAAATGCAAACATCGGCACATCAAAGGACTATAATAATATTGAAAGAGAGATGGAAAAATTAAGGGTTGCAATAGAGGCAGGCGCAGATGCAGTCATGGACCTGAGCACAGGCGGTGATATAAAGGCAATCCGTTCACAGATATTAATAAACTCTACAGTTGCCATCGGCACTGTGCCAATCTATCAGGCAATGGTAGAGGCAGGCGAAAAACACGGAAACATTGCAAAGATGACAGAGGATGATTTATTTGGTATTATTGAGGAACAGGCAGAAGAAGGTGTAGACTTTGTTACTGTCCACTGCGGCGTTACATTAAAGACCTTACAGGTTCTAAAAGGCGAAGGAAGGCATCTTGACATTGTAAGCAGGGGCGGCGCGCTCCTTGTTGAATGGATGATATATAATGGAAAGGAGAATCCATTATATAAGGATTATGGAAGGCTCCTTGAGATTGCAAAGAAATATGATTTAGTATTATCCTTAGGCGACGGCCTTCGCCCCGGCTGCCTTGCAGATGCAACAGACAGGGCGCAGATAAATGAGCTTATAACGCTCGGCGAGCTTACAGAGACTGCATGGCAGGAGGGTGTTCAGGTGATGATAGAAGGCCCTGGGCATGTGCCGATAAATCAGGTAGTGACAAATGTAAAGATACAAAAGGAGCTGTGCAAAGGAGCGCCGTTTTATGTTCTTGGCCCATTGGTGACGGATATTGCGCCGGGTTATGACCATATTACATCTGCTATTGGCGGCGCCATTGCTGCATCTGCTGGCGCAGATTTTCTATGCTATGTAACACCGTCAGAGCACCTGCGTCTGCCGACAGTGGAGGATGTTAAGGAAGGCGTAATTGCATCAAAGATTGCTGCACATGCAGCAGACATTGCAAAGGGAGTAAAGGGTGCGATTGACAGGGATATAGAAATGGCAAAGGCAAGAAAGAGGCTTGACTGGGAGGCGCAGATAAACCTGTCT
>CAKKRA010000373.1:0-5185 GCA_919902475.1 Nitrospiria bacterium | reverse complement strand
AAGAAGATTAAGAACAGAGGGCAAACCCTCTGATGAAACAGTCTGCTCCATGTGCGGTGAGTATTGCGCTATAAAGGTGGTAAATGAATATCTTAAAAAATAAATTTACTGTTTCTATATTTATTTCTTTCCTATTTGCCTTTAGCCTATCACCTTTAGCCTATTGCCTTGACTCATCCATTAAAACCTCTTTCAAACCAGAAAGAATAAAACAGGGCGATATACTCCTTGTTATTGTAAAGGCAAATCCCGGGGCGTATAAAATCTCTGGAACTTTTTTAAACAAGCCTGTCTATTTCTATGCTGATTCTAATAAAAACAGCTATGCAGCATTAATCGGGATTGACATGAACACAGAGCCGAATCTATATACACTTTCACTCAACCTTGAAGACGAAAAAGGGAAAAGAATAAAAAAGAGCTACAAAATAAAGGTACGGCCTGCTAAGTTTGGGTTACAGAGATTGACACTTCCAAAAGAGATGGTTGAGCTTGATGAGGAAACATTAAAGAGGGTGAGAGCTGAACAGGAAAAGATTGGAAAGGTGTGGAGTATTTTTACTGAGGAATATCTTTGGGAAGGGAATTTTATTTCGCCTGCTGAGGGGGAGGTATCCAGCAACTTTGGTTTAAGAAGGATAATTAATGGCGAGCCGAAGAACCCGCATAATGGCATTGACTTTGCTGCTCCTGAAGGCGCGCCTGTTTATGCGCCAAATCACGGCAGGGCAGTGTTTGTTGATGAACAATTCTTCAGCGGCAAGAGCCTTGTCATAGATCACGGCTTCGGCCTATTTACAATGTACTTTCATCTTTCAGAGATTCTTGTTGATGACGGCGAGGAGATAAAAAGGGGACAGTTGATTGCAAAGGTTGGAAAGAGCGGAAGGGCAACAGGCCCGCACCTGCACTGGGGTATGAGGCTCAATGGCGCAAAAGTAAACCCGATTTCTATTGTAAACCTGCCGCTGGAGTAGTGGCGAACAGATGTTCACCCTTACTAATTCCTTGCAAGTTAATAAAGTTTATTCTATAATTTGTTTAGAGGAACAATATCTATCTTGCTTCAATTTGTTATGAAAAGGAGGCTTGAAAATGCCTGCAACCTTAGAAGATAAAAAAGTAAGCGATATGACTGTTGGAGAATTGAAATCTCTAATAAGAGATGCAATTAATGAGTTAATTGACCCTGATTATGGACTTGAATTAAGGCCTGAGGTTGAAGAAAGCTTACGGGAATCAATGAAACAAATGGAAAGAGGCGAGGGTATTCCACTTGAAGAAGTGAAAAAGCAGTTAGGGCTTAAATAATGTATCAAGTAATTGTCCTGCCAAAGGCTTTATCTGACCTCAAAAATCTTGATAAAGCAATTGCGCAACGAATTGCAGACAAACTTACTTGGCTATCAGAAAATGCTGAAACAGTAATGCCGTTGTCCCTTAAAGGTTCTTTTTCAGGATTATATAAACTTAAAGTTGGTGATTGGCGAGTAATTTATGAGATTAATCATAATAATAAAACTGTAACTGTTCATAAAGTCGGCCATAGAAGCGAGGTTTATAAATGAGATTATTTTTAATAAAGTTTAAGTTAATTTTCTTAATATCTATTTTACTTTTTGTTATAAGTGCTTCTGCCTCCTGCTCAAAGGCAGTGAAGCCGTCAGAGGACATTGTAAGGATAAAGGCTATATTGAATAGTGTTACAAAGCTGCAGGATAAGTATAAAGGAAAGGACTTCACTGACTTTATGGCTATTATCTCTCCAAAGTATAATGCCTCTTTTAAAAATGCGGTTGAAAAGGCAATGACAGAGTCTGATGAGATTGACCTTGCGATTTATGTTGATAGAATAGACATGGACAAGGACAGCGCAAGGGTAAACCTCCACTGGGAAGGGACATGGAAAAAAGGCGGAAAACCGATTAACAATAACGGCAATTCAGTGTTTGCCTTTTCAAATGAAGCAGAGCCAAAGCTGACTGGCATTGCAGGAAGCAATCCATTTGAGCTTTATTCTATAAGCAGCGCCCCGTCTGAAAGATGAACAAGAATACCATAACAGACTTCTTAGTCCTCGGCAGCGGCGTTGCAGGTCTGCGGGCTGCGATAGAGCTTAGTAAATATGGCAATGTTACAGTTGTAACAAAGGACAGACCTGCAGAGGGAAGTACAGGCTATGCGCAGGGCGGTGTTGCTGTTGCATTGAGCGATGAGGATACCATTGGCTTCCACTTCAATGACACTATTAAAGCAGGCGCTGGCCTCTGCAATAAAAGGGCTGTGAAGGTTCTTGTAGAAGAAGGGCCTGAGAGGATACTTGAGCTAATCTCATGGGGCGCTAAGTTTGACATGCTCGGCGAGAAGCTCTCCTTTGGCAGGGAGGCTGCGCACAGCATAAACAGGATCATCCATGCAAAGGGCGATGCAACAGGCGAGGAGATAGAGAGCGCGCTTTTAAATAAGGTTAAGTCCATTCCAAATATCTCTAAACTCCCCTTCTGCTTTACTGTAGACTTGATTGTTAAGGATAATATATGCAGAGGGGCATTACTTTTATCTGCAACAGGCGAGGTATTTCCAGTCTTTGCAAAGGCAGTTGTTCTATCAACAGGCGGATGCGGCCAGCTATATTCAAGGACAACAAATCCTGCTGTTGCAACAGGCGACGGCTTGGCAATTGCCTATCGCGCAGGAGCTGTGCTGTTAGATATGGAGTTTGTGCAGTTTCACCCAACAGCGCTTTATCTTCCTGCTGCGCCGCAGTTTCTTCTTTCAGAGGCAATGCGCGGCGAAGGCGGGATACTGAAAAACATAAAAGCAGAACGCTTTATGTATAAATATCATCCTGATGCAGAGCTTGCTCCGAGGGATATTGTGAGCAGGGCGATATTATCAGAGATGCGTGCAGCAAAGAGCAATTTTGTCTACCTTGATATGACCCATCTAAATAGGAAATTTGTCAGAGAGAGATTCCCAAAAATCTATACTACATGCCTTCAATACGATATAGACATCACAGAAGACCTTATCCCTGTCAGCCCTGCAGCGCATTATATAATGGGTGGGGTGAAGACAGATACAAATGCCGCAACAAGTATAAAGGGACTATTTGCAGCAGGTGAGGTTGCATGCACAGCCGTTCATGGCGCTAATAGACTTGCAAGCAATTCTCTTTTAGAGGGTCTTGTGTATGGCGCAAGGGCAGGAGAGGCAGCAGGAAGGTATATGAAGCATGTAAAGGATATTAATTCATTTGTCAGAAGATATGCTATGCCTAAAAAGCGTATTATTAAAAAAGTCGCTTTTGATATAGACAAGATTAGAAGCTCATTAAGAAAGATGATGTGGGCAAAGACAGGGATTGTGCGCTGCAAAAAATCCCTTAACGAGGCATTAGAAAAATTAAAGGGGTGGAAAAGGATTGAAGGCACCTTTTTTAAAATCAGAAGGGAGCTTGAAGTAAAGAACATGATTACTGTTGCAAGGCTGATAACAACAGCAGCCTTATTAAGAGAAGGAAGCGTCGGCGCCCACTACAGAAGCGATTTTAAGGAAAAAGGGAGTGACTGGAGAAAACATATTTTATTTAAAGGGCAATAGGCGGTTTGATTATAATTGAGCACAAATTTCATTTTGCCTTGAAGATAAAAATCCAGCAGAGGTGGAAAACTAATCCACTGTAGGCTCAGAAGGTCAGCCTGTTTTAAGAACTTATATTTCAAGACACGCCCCTTTTATCTTTACTGATTTAGAAAAGTGCGTTGTCCATCTTTTAATGTATGCTAACCAATAATACTATCTATAAATACTATTTTAAAAGAGTATTGACAAAAGCGTATTTTGTTGATATTATATTTTTAAGGAGATTCAAACTATGACGACATATACTAAAAAAGCCCAGGTACTTCTTACAGAGGAAGAATATAAGACTCTTGAAGAATTTGCAGTTAAGACCAAGAAAAAATTAGGCACTCTTATAAGGGAAGCAGTGGAAAAGGTCTATGTAAAAGAAAAAAAACATGCGAGGATAAAAGATTCAATAGACCGTCTGCTCTCAATGCCGCCTGCGCCAGTTCCTGAAGACTATCAGCAGTGGGAAAAAGAATATTCCAAACGCAAAGCAGTCAGCCGATGAAACAGGCTGTATTCCTTGACGCAAACATAATAATGTATGCGCTCGGTAAAGAGCATCCCTTTAAGGCGCCTTGCCGTAAGTATCTTGAAAAAATAAAGGAAGGCGAGTTATTAGTCGTTTCAAACACAGAAGTCTTACAGGAGATTTTGCACCGTTATTTTAGTATACGGATGCCGGATTTGGCAGAAGCGGCTTTGGAGGCCTTAAAGGCCTTTTGCAGGGAAATATACCCCATAAGATTATCTGAGATTGAAAAGGCTTATGGCCTGCTTAAGGAATTTCCATCCATAAACGCACGGGATGCTGTTCATGCCGCTACAATGCTTAATAACAGCATAGAAAAGATATTATCAGTTGACCCACACTTTGACGCCATCCGCGGCATAAAGCGCATCAGCCCATAAAAATCAGGCTGTATATATTTTCAAAGCTCATCTTTCGCTTTTTAGCATGGGCGCTTCCATGATTTTTTTTGCAGACAATTTAAAATTGGGAAGCAGAACCTCTATGTTCCATGCTCCTAAAATGTATTTTGTAGGTGCGACCCCGTTATCCCACGACCCCGTTATCCCAAAACTGGAAGAGGCATATTACACTACACCTCTAACATCCTGTCCAATGCCCTCTTTGCCTTTACCCTGATATCATCCGGCACCTTGATTATATACTGCATATCACGAAGTGCATTTCGCAGGCTTCTCAAGGTTATCCTTTTCATATTCGGACAGACCATGTGTTCATAAGCAAAATAAAATTCCTTGTCAGGATTTTCCTTTTTTAAACGATGGCCCAGACCCTCCTCTGTGCCGATAATAAACTCCTTCTTATCTATCTCCTTTGCAAGCCTCAAAATACCAGATGTGCTTGCAATATGGTCTGCCATATCCTGTATCTCCAGTGGACACTCAGGATGGACAATGACTACTGCCTCAGGGTGTTCTGCCCTCAGCTCATTAATATTAGCTGCGGAAACCCTCTGATGCACATGACAGAAGCCGTCCCATGTGATGATTTTTTTCTTTGTCCTCTTTGCAACATAGGCAGAAA
>CAKKRA010000372.1:1208-1785 GCA_919902475.1 Nitrospiria bacterium | reverse complement strand
AAGGGCAAGGGATATATTAAAGATGATAAAGGCTGATCCTTATCTTGGAAGCGTTATCTGCAATTGCGAGGCAATAACAGAGGCTGAGATCAGATATTGCATAAGAAATGAATGGGCGTATACAATAGATGATTTAAGGAGGCGGACAAGGCTCGGTATGGGGCCATGTCAGGGCATGAGGTGCGCATCAACGGCTGCTGCCATACTCGGTGATGAACTCGGATGGGATTCAGTTAAGATAAAAGAGGAGACAGTAAAATTTTTGCAGGAGAGGTGGAAAGGAAAGAGGCCTCTGCTTGACGGCGCGCAGATTGCGCAAGAGGAGCTTAATCAGGCGGTGCATCATAGTTTATAGAGGGTGTCATTCCTGCCCCGCATCAAAGTGCGGGGTAGACTTCGGCAGGAATCCAGTATTTGAATTAATAAGCCCTCACCTTTACAAAAACCTCTGGATTCCCGCTCAAAAACTCTGCGGGAATGACTAAGAATGGAGAAAATGAACCCTGACATCATTATAATCGGAGGCGGTATGGCAGGCGCTGCTGCTGCAATAGCTGCTAAAAACAAAGGCGCTGAT
>CAKKRA010000372.1:0-1198 GCA_919902475.1 Nitrospiria bacterium | reverse complement strand
CTACGGCTCTACAGCCTTGTCTTCAGGCGCCTTTGATATATTGGACACAAACAGGGATATTCACAGCCTGAATAAAAGACATCCTTACAGGATTGTGGGTGAAAATAATTTTAAGCTCTTCAAAAACAGCCTTAATTGTTTTTTGAAGGATATTAAGGCAGAGGACCTTCAAATTGACGGCGCTGTTACTAAGGACGCTACCCTTGTCTCTATAACAGGGGCATTTAAAGATACCAATCTCTGCCAGCGCTCTATCTGCGAGGGAAGGCTCACAGGGTTTAAGGATGCAAGGATATTATTCTTTGCGATAAAGGGCTTTGCAGGCTTTAATCCAAAACAGTGCTGCAGCTTGTTCAAAGAGGCGAATGAAAAGAATAATCTTTTAATAAAAAAGATTGATTATACATTTATAAATTTTCCAGGCAATGGGGTAGAGACCTTTCCATCGCCGTTTATCCTTGCCATGAGGCTTGATGATGAAGCTGTTATGGAAAAATTTATTTCTACCATAAACAAGGCAGCAAAAGAGAATGGATATACCCACCTTGGCTTTCCTCCAATACTTGGTTTACGAAAAACCGATAAGACTGTTAAGGGATTGGAGGCATCTACTGACCGTAGAATATTTGAGCTTCTGCCGCTTATTCCATCTGTCCCCGGATTCAGGCTTCAGATGGCATTAAATGGTTTGTTAAGCAAAAAGGGCATAAATGTTATTGAAGGCGAGGTTATTAAAGCAAAAATAAAGAACAGTATTGTAGAATCCGTTTCTGTGAAAAAAAGGAGCGGGTTATCAGAATTAAAGGCAAAAAACTTTATCCTGACAACTGGCCGCTGGGCAGGCGGCAAGGCAATAAAGAAGAATGGGATATATGAGCCCATCTTCGACCTGCCAATCTATGAAAAGGAGAGGGTTGCAGAGATAAAGGATGTGGCAGATTATCTTGACTCCTATGTATTAGAGTCGCATCCGCTTCTATCTGTCGGCATTAGGGTAAACAGCAGATTACAGCCGCTTAATGGCAATGATGACATAGCATATAAGAATCTGTTTGCATCAGGGGCTATTTTAGGCGGATATAATTATCTTACTGACCAGTGCGGCCTTGGCGTTGCATTTTTAACAGGGCATCTGGCAGGGAAGTATGCGGCAGAAGGTAAGGGATAATTATGGATACACGAAAGGCATACGCAACAT
>CAKKRA010000371.1 GCA_919902475.1 Nitrospiria bacterium | reverse complement strand
GCCCACAACCATATCAAGCCTTGCCTCATCAAGGCCTGCCTTTGCCATTACATCTTCATCAGAAAGCGCATCAGCGCCTTTATCCTTAAAGGCATTAAGAAACTTATACTCAAGAGGATGCAGGCCTTCTATTATCTTTTCTATTTCCATTAGATCTCCAATAATTTCAGATACCCACAAATGTCATTCCCGCATGTCTTTAGCGGAAATCCAATCTTCTAATAAACCTGCATTAAAATACCACAATTATATTTTTTGTCAAGCTCCGTAAATAAACACCCTTTATTCTTAATACTCTTCCCTTCTCCACTTATAAGGAAGGTCTATGATTGTGCCGGGCTCTTTGATCTCTTTTAAGGCATTTAATGCGCTTTTCAAGACTGCTGTCTGCTGTTTTACATTAAACGGCTCGCCGAGCGGATGGCCTATTGGCCATTTTAAAAACACTGCCCTCGGAGGCTTTATCTCCTCTGTCAGCTCCCTGACTGCTGAGATGCTGATAGTTGAAATCCCTGCCCTTTCTATCTCCCTTTGTATCAGTCCAACTGACCGATTGCACAGACCTCAGCCCGGCGTTAAAAGAGCTACATCAACATTGTTTGCCTTTAGCCTATCTGCTATCTTTGGGCCAGTTGCATTTATCAACACTGGAATATAATTTTCATCTACATGGCCCATGAGGCCGTAGTTGATTTCAGCTATTTCTCTTATCTCGCCTTCTGCCTGCATCTCTTTTAAACGGTCTATTGGGAAAACGATATTTATATCCTTATCAGCATCCTTGTGATCATAGTAGTCGTGGGTTATCATTAATTCTGAATTAGGCGTGTTAACAGGTATCTCCCTGTATGTGGGGTCGCCGTCAGGGTCATTCATATTGAATGGGGACTGGCTTTTTAGATGAACGCCTGCTGTTGTAAGAAGCGCTATCTTGCATTTTTTTAAATCTTTTGTAAAGGGCATCCATGGGATGCCCTCTACTACAACCGGCTTTGCCCTTTTTACATATATATTTAATAAGGCTGGAAACCTTGTAAGGATTTTTGCAATGAGTCTGTTCTTTAATCTGCCCAAATTAAAAATGCCTTTACAATATTAATTTTTGCTCTTGTCTACAATCTTGTTTTTCCCAAGCCACGGCATCATTGCCCGCAATTTAGCGCCGATATCTTCTATCTGATGCTCCTGCCCCTTTTTTAAAAGGGCGTTAAACACAGGACGATTCACCCTGTTTTCCAGCATCCACTCCTTGGCAAATTCTCCGCTCTGTATCTCTGCTAAGATTTTCTTCATCTCTTTTTTTGTCTCTTCTGTGATTATCCTCGGCCCTCTTGTGACGTCACCGTATTTCGCTGTATTGCTCACAGAGTATCTCATATTGGATATCCCGCCCTCGTATATCAGGTCAACAATAAGTTTTAATTCATGGAGGCACTCAAAGTATGCCATCTCTGGCGCATAGCCAGCCTCAACGAGCGTCTCGTATCCTGCTAAAATAAGCGCAGAGGCGCCGCCGCAAAGAACAGTCTGCTCGCCGAACAGGTCTGTCTCTGTCTCCTCTTTAAATGAGGTTTCAATAATCCCTGCCCTGCCGCCGCCAATAGCAGAGGCATAGGCAAGCGCCATCTTTTTTGTGTCGCTTGACGGGTCCTTGTGTATTGCAATGAGCATTGGCACCCCGCCGCCTTTAGTATACTCATGCCTTACAAGATGCCCCGGAGACTTTGGCGCAACCATAAAGACATTTATATCATCCCTCGGCACAATCTGGCCAAAATGGATATTAAAGCCGTGCGCAAAGGCAAGGTATGCGCCCTTTTTTATATATGGCGCAATTGATGTGTCATACATATTGCCCTGCTGCTCATCTGGCACAAGTATCATCATAATGTCCGCTATCTTTGCAGCCTCTTCTGTTGACATAACAGTCAGGCCTGCCTTTTTTGCCTTTTCAGCAGACTTGCTTCCGTCTTTTAATCCAATAATAACATCCATGCCGCTGTCTTTAAGATTATTGGAATGGGCAAAGCCCTGCGAGCCGTACCCAATAACAGCTATCTTTTTTCCTTTTAGTAATTTTGTGTCTGCATCTTTGTCATAATAGATATTCATAATTAAAACCCCTCCCGAAAATTATATTATTCTTTTGTTATTGTTTTTCCCTCTTCCCTTGCTATTGCGATTTTTCCTGTGCGTATCAATTCTTTTATGCCCAACGGCCTAAGCAGATTGATTATTGCCTCTATCTTTTTTTCATCCCCTGTAATCTCAACTGTATATGTAGTCGGCGTTGAGTCAACAACCCTTGCCCTGAATATATCTGCTATCCTCAATGCCTCTGCCCTGTCCTCCGGCCTTGCATTAATCTTGATTAAGGCAGTCTCTCTTAAAACATATTCCTTTTCTGTCAAATCTACAACCTTTATAACATCTATAAGTTTGTTAAGCTGTTTTGTTATCTGCTCAATTATCCTATCATCTCCTATTGTTACTATTGTCATCTGCGATATGCTCGGGTCAAGCGTAGGGCCGACACAGATGGTTTCAATGTTAAACCCCCTGCCGCTGAACAGGCCAGAAACCCTCGACAGGACGCCGAACTTATTTTCTACTAATAAAGAGATTATGTGCTGCATAAAAAGACCCCAAAAATAAAGTCAAAAATTAAAAATAAAAATTTAAAATTACAATTCAAAATTTAGAATAAAAAAATCTATTTTGAACATTCTGAATTTTACTCTGTAATTTTACACTTTGCATTTTACATTTTAATTTTTTATTTAACCGCTTTCAGCCTCGCCTCCACCTTCTTCTTTTCAGGCGCAAATATCATCTGATTAATAGCGCCGCCTGCCGGTACCATCGGAAATACATCCTCTTCCCTGTCAACTACAAAATCCATTAATACAGGCTTCTTTACCTTTATTGCCTCTTTTATTACACCTTCAACATCAGACGGCTCAACTGCGCGCAAACCAACAGCGCCGTATGCCTCTGCAAGCTTAACAAAGTCAGGGCTTCCTGCAAGATTAACAGATGAATATCTCTTGTCAAAGAAGAGCTCCTGCCACTGCCTGACCATGCCGAGATACTGATTGTTCAATATAGCCACTTTAACAGGCAGCTTATTTAACACAGCAGTTGCAAGCTCCTGTATATTCATCTGTATGCTTCCATCGCCTGCAATGTCAAACACCAGCCTGTCTGGAAATGCTGCCTGTGCTCCGATTGCAGCTGGAAAACCATAGCCCATTGTGCCGAGTCCTCCTGATGAAAGGAGCGTCCTTGGTTTATCAAATTTGTAGAATTGCGCAGTCCACATCTGGTTCTGACCCACCTCTGTTGTTATTATTGCATCACCTTTTGTAAGCTCGTTTATCTTTTCAACAACAAACTGCGGCTTAATTATATCATCCTGCTCATAGCTTAACGGCCTTTCTCTTTTCCATTCATCAATCTGCTTCAGCCATGACTCACGAATCTTATCCCACGGCTCTGTCTCTGGATTTTCTTTAATAGCCTGAATAAGGTCAGCAAGCACGAGCCTTGCATCTCCGACAATAGGCACATCTACATGGATATTCTTTCTTATGGATGTCGGATCAATATCAATATGAATAATCTTTGCCTCAGGCGCAAATTCCTCTACCTTGCTTGTTACCCTGTCATCAAACCTTGCGCCAACAGCAATAATTAAGTCCGAATTATGAATAGACATATTTGCTGCGTAGGTGCCGTGCATACCGAGCATGCCGAGTGATAATGCGTGCCTTCCCGGAAAGCCTCCAAGGCCGAGGAGCGTCATTGTAACAGG
This sequence comes from Nitrospiria bacterium, assembly GCA_919902475.1. Taxonomy (GTDB): domain Bacteria; phylum Nitrospirota; class CAKKRA01; order 9FT-COMBO-42-15; family 9FT-COMBO-42-15; genus 9FT-COMBO-42-15. The sequence continues at coordinate 9,300 of CAKKRA010000371.1, read as the reverse complement.
TATCTTTGTCAGCTCAGAAAGCTCTTTTAACTCTGCTGATGCATTTGATATGATTACCCCGCCGCCTGCATATATAACAGGCTTCTTTGCCTTAGCAATAAAATGTGCTGCCTTTTTTATCTGCCACTTGTTTCCATAGTATGTAGGCCGATAGCTCCTTAACTCAACCTTTTCAGGATATTTAAAATCTGTCTTTGCCTGTGTAACATCTTTAGGCAGATCAATCAAAACAGGGCCAGGCCTTCCTGTCTTTGCAATATAGAATGCCTCTGCGATAGTTGGGGCAAGGTCATTCACATCCTTTACAAGATAATTATATTTTGTGCATGGCCTTGTGATGCCGACTATGTCTGCCTCCTGAAATGCGTCATTTCCAATCATCTTTGTTGCAACCTGGCCTGTAAACACAACAATAGGGATGGAATCCATATATGCGGTTGCAATACCTGTAACCGTATTTGTTGCGCCAGGGCCTGATGTTACCAATGCAACGCCGGGTCTGCCTGTTGCACGGGCAAAGCCGTCTGCCATGTGAGTAGCGCCCTGCTCGTGCCGCGTAAGGATTACATTTATATTCTTCTCGCTGTAAAGAACATCAAAGATTCCGAGCACAACACCGCCCGGATAGCCAAAGACGGTCTTTACGCCCTCTTTTTTCAGGCTCTCAACAAATATCTCTGCACCTGTTTTTTTGGTTGTCATATTTTTAATATTGCCCCTGTATTCGCCGATGTTACAAATTTAGAATATCTTTCCAGATACCCGCCCTTTATCTTTGGTTGTATGGGCTTCCATTTTGCAAATCTTGCTTTTATTTCTTCAGGGCTTAATCTTAACTCAAGTTTTCTTTTTGGTATATCTATAATTATTGTATCTCCGTCTTTGACAATTGCAATAGGCCCTCCCTCCATTGCCTCTGGAGATACATGGCCTATGCACGGCCCCTGTGTTCCGCCAGAAAATCTGCCGTCTGTAATCAAGGCAACAGAATCTGCCAAACCCATGCCTGTTATTGTAGCAGTTGGCGCAAGCATCTCCCTCATGCCAGGGCCTCCTTTCGGGCCTTCGTATCTGATTACAACTACATCGCCTGATTTGATTTTATTCGCCATGATCGCCTTCATTGCAGCGTCTTCTGAATCAAAGACCTTTGCCTTGCCTTTGAATTTCATCATCTTCTCGCTCACTGCTGTCTGCTTTACAACTGCGCCGTCAGGCGCAAGATTGCCCTTTAATAATGCAATGCCGCCCTCTTTATGATATGCCTTATCAAGGGGCCTTATAATATTTTCATCTATAACCCTTGCCTCCTGTGCAATCTCATAGATATTTTTTCCGGTAACAGTAATGTTATTTTTTAATTTAGGCCTCAGCCTTTTTAATACTGCTGGAATGCCGCCTGCATATTCCAGATCCTCAAGATAATACTCGCCTGACGGAAGGAGGCTTGATATATGCGGCGTCTCCCTGCTTATCTCGTCAAAGAGCTCCGGGCTTATATTAACGCCTGCCTCCTTGGCAATTGCAGGTATATGAAGAACAGTATTTGTTGAGCCTCCGAGCGCCATATCAACGCGTATGGCATTTTCAAAGGCATTCTTGTTCATAATCTTTTTTGGCAAAATATCCTTTTTAACAAGCTCAACAATCTTCATTCCGCTCTCATAGGCAATACGGCGCTTGTCTGCAGAGACTGCCAAAGCAGTTGCACAACCTGTCAAAGACATGCCGAGCGCCTCTGTTACGCATGCCATGGTGTTTGCAGTATACAGTCCCTGGCATGAGCCCGGCCCCGGGCAGGCGCACATCTCAAGATTTGATAATTCCTCTTCTGTAATCTCGCCCTTCCTGTATCTTCCTATTGCCTCAAAGGTGCCGCCGACAAAATTAACCCGCTGTTTTTTATAATGGCCTGCAAGCATTGGCCCTGCTGTAACAACAATAGCAGGTATATTCACCCTCGCAGCGCCCATGAGCATTCCCGGTGTAATCTTATCGCAGTTTGTCAAAAGCACAATCCCGTCAAATGAATGCGCATAGCTGATAGTCTCAATTATATCTGCAATCAAATCCCTTGACGGCAGGGAGTAGTGCATTCCCCTGTGCCCCATTGCGATCCCATCGCATATTCCCGGAACGCCGAAGAAAAATGGATAGCCGCCTGCTGAATGCACGCCCTTTTCAATGAACCTCTCCATATCCCTCATGCCGATATGGCCGGGAATAATATCTGTATAGCTCGTTGCAACAGCAATCAAAGGCTTTTTTAAATCCTCCCTTGTTATGCCTGTTGCAAAGAGGAGCGCCCTGTGCGGCGCCCTCTTAATCCCCTTTTTTATCACATCGCTTCTCAACTATACCTCCATAAAACCCTTAAAAAATAATTATTTAATTTAGCATAGTGGATATATTATAGTCAACACAAATTCCTAAAGGTGTGATAGCTTAATAAAAATGTCAGCATAGCTGCCCGATGGAAATGACAGTAGCATATACTGTCAAAAAGACAGGAGGAAAGGATGCTACTAAATACAGGGCAAAATCAGGAGGGAAAAACAGGGTAAATGCCTGATGGCATCTGTCCTAAAACGGACTCATTGGTTTATAGTCCTCTGGAGGAAGAAAGAGCGAAGGCTCAATATCTGCCTTCTTTATGTTTTTGTGTTCAATAATGGTCTTTATGCCGAGATATGAAATATTTTCGGATTTAGCTAAAAAATTATCCAGCTCCTTTATTACACAGACGGTGCTTTGATTTACCCTGCCAATAATAATAACCTTTATATCATAAACAGCGCATGAATAACCCTCGTAAACCTCTTCTTTTAATAGCTTCTTTTCCACTGTCCTCGGCTTTGGTTTTATGTTCTTATCCTTAGGTTTTTTCCCGTCTTTATCAGGTTTTATTTCATCTTTGTCTTTTCCTTCTATTATGTCCTTTATGGAAGTGGATTCATCTTCTTTTGGCATATCCTGAACTATATACATCTTTAAGGCGTCCATTACTGTATATTTTTTCTTTGTATCGTAATTAAATATTTCAATTATCTTGCCCTCGCTCTTTACCTCTTCTTCATAGCGTATGTTCTTGCCGTCAGAAAAGTGTTTCCTGTAGTTCTCAACCTCTTTGCCTTTATCAAAGGTTACTGTTCTGACATCGCTGGTGACGCCGGCGTGGGCAAGGATCGGCGTTAAAAGAATAAAAAAAAGAAATAATACAAAAAACTTATTACCTTTCATAAAACATGTCCCCCTGTTTCATAATTTTTTTATCCCAATTCGTCATGTCATTCCCGCATGTATTTAGCGGGAATCCATTACGATTACTCCGGATGCCCGATAGAAGCATTCGGGCATGACAGAAATGTTGATCAATCGTCATTTTTATACATTTTCCTTTGTATAAAGTAGCATAAAAAGGCAGATATAAAAAGCAAAGAACCAACAAGCGCTATTGCTGCCCCCTTGTCTTTATGGATGTCCATTATAGCATATTTTTTTGTTGGGAAGCCTATTAAAATGGCTTTAATCTTTGTGCCTGAAAAAGGCTCTCTTTTAAAATCCCTGTAAAATGCCCATGTCTTTGAAATCACCTTATTGTTTTTATACAAAAGAAGTTCAACTGCAGGGTTATTGAATCGCTCGCTCTTTGAATATGCCTCGCCATTCGCTGTTATATCAAAATCAGGCATAAGCCTTCCAAGCTCAAGCATATATCCCTTTTCTGAAAGATTTAACCTCTCGCCAAAACCTAAGGAATAAAGCTTGCCTTCGCTTCCGCTTCCGAGCAGCAGATTTGCGCCAGAGACAATTTCTCCAAAGTCTACCTGATAGAAATATACCCCTTTATATGAGAGCGGTTGATTGACCTCCACCTTTTTATTTAATACCTCTTTTTCATTTTCAATTACTGTGAGATTGCTTTCAACGCTTTTCAGATAGCCGCCTTCATAATAATCTGCCTTAAGATTATCAAGCCTCACATAATAATCCATATTCGGCGCTTTAAAGGGCGCAGCTTCATATAAGACATTTCCTTTAGAAATAAAACCTGTTGAGCTGCTTATCAGATGGCCTGCCAACACTGTGAGAAAGCCGAGGTGCATAAGATAGGAAGAGAATTCTATCCATTTCCGCTTGCGTAGCTTTTGCTTGTATTTTATTAGAGAGGAGAATCTGTTGATATTGCAGATGACTGTATTTATAGCAAGGACAAAGGTGAGTATTATCAAGACATAAAGCCACCATAGCTTTCCGAGGTTATTAATCCCATCGGCAAAGAGCCATTTAAACAGGATTTCATTATTCATGCCCTCAAAAAGGGGATCTCCCTGCATAATAAAAGAGCCAATAAAGGCGATTAGGACAAATATGATGACAAGATAGATGGTTAGCCTTATTGAACTGAAAAAGCTCCAGATGGCTTTTGGTAAATTTATTTTATTCAATCCCTGAATGTCCATTATGCTGTCTCCAAGCATAGGAATATTACCACAATCTGTAAAAAATTCAACTTTTATCACCCTCTCCCCAGCCCTCTCCCATCAAGGGAGAGGGAATAGTTGTGAAGCTGCGCACCTTTTGCTTCCTTGAATAAATGCAGGCTGTATGGTATATTAAATCCAATGGAGAAGATACTTGTTTTTCAATCTGCTGCTGCATTCCTGTTTGGCTCTGTTATTGGGAGCTTTTTAAATGTCTGCATATACCGCATCCCAAGAAAGGAGTCCATTGTATTCCCTGCATCCCACTGTCCAAAGTGCGATAAAAATATTAAGCCCTATGACAATATACCAATAATCAGCTATATCTTTCTTAAAGGCAGATGCAGAAACTGCGGAAAGAAGATTTCTTTACTATACCCTTTAGTAGAATTTCTAAATGCTGCCGGCTATGCCTTTATAATCTACAAATTTGGCCTGAATATCAATGGCCTGATTTATGCGCTCCTTTATTCTTCTTTGATTGTTGTAACATTCATTGATTTGGAGCACCAGATAATACCAGACAGGATAACCCTGCCGGGTATTATAATAGGTTTTGTCCTTGGCGCAACTGTCCTGCCTGTTGGCTGGCTCAATTCCTTAATCGGCCTGTTTTTAGGAGGCGGCCTGTTTTATCTTGTTGCGGTTTTGTCGCGAGGCGGCATGGGCGGCGGCGATATAAAGCTGATTGCAATGATCGGCGCATTTCTGGGATGGCAGAGCGCCCTTCTGACCATATTCTTAGGCGCCCTTGCAGGCTCTGTTGTCGGCCTGTTTTTAATGGCCTTTAAAGGAAAAGGGAGAAAGCATCCTGTCCCCTTTGGCCCATTCCTTGCGCTCGGCGCTGTAGCAGCGCTCTTTTGGGGGAATTATATAATCAACTGGTATATAAACTTTGGCAGATAAGATGATAAACATAAAAGGCCTTATATGGCTGTTAACATTCCTGCTTTTTATCTTTATTGCTATCTTTAGCTTTCACACCCTTTCCTTAATCTCCTCTGTGCAAAAGGATTTAAATGATGAGTTTGAAAGAAGGCTGCATGTAACCTCTTTACTCATTGCAAGGGAGATAGAGGCAGATTTTGATAAGCTCATAAATGATCCGGAATTTATTCCCCTGCTCATAACAAAGAACAGCGCGCATCAAATACTAACTTTGAATTACGAAGGCGTTGATATAAGAAATAAAAACGGGCCGAGGGTTGGCATTGATAAATCCATAATAGAGAAGATTGAAAGAGGCGATAAGGTTATATTATCGTCCTACGAGTCAAAGGGTAGAAGGCTGATAAAGAGCGCCTATGCATCTATAACAAATCCTGCTAATCTGGAAAAAGGTATTGTTATTGTAAAAATGTATCCTCCGTCTGATAAGGGAGAGCAGAAGGATGATGAGTCCTTTGGTTTCTTCAAGGTGCTTATCGGCTTTGTTGTCCTTGCGCTGATTTTTTATGTAATCCGTTCATTCATGATTGCAGGAAGACCAGCGCCAAAAGAGGGCGATGAGGCAAAGATTAAAGGTGATACAGGTTTTCTTATTCATACCTTTCACTCTCTGATGCAGCAACTAAAGACAAAGGAGCAGGAGCTCCAGAGGCTGCGAACAGAGGCAGAGGAGAGGGCGGATGTTTTTGAGGATTATAATGAGTATGTCTTAAAAAGCGTAAGCAGCGGTGTTATTGCATTTGATAAGAAGAACAAGATTACCACATTTAATCAGGCAGCAGAGAAGATATTGGATTTTGGGGGCGAAGAACTTCTGGGCAAATCGTGCAGCGAGGCGTTTGGAGAAGAGAGCGGGCTTTGCCAATTATTAGATTCAACCCTGCAGAGATCAGAGGGGAGTCCGCGAAAGGAGCTTGAGATTGTAAAAAGGAGCAGCGAGAGGATTTGGGTCGGCATAAGCGCATCAATTTTAAAAAACAGAAAGGATGAGGCAATTGGCGCGATACTTATATTCAGCGATATAACAGAGATAAAAAAGCTGCAGGATGAGATAAGGCAGAAGGATCGGCTTACAGTGCTCGGTGAGCTTGCCGGCGGCATTGCCCATGAGTTCAGAAATATGATGGGCACAATACTCGGCTTTGCAAAGCTCCTTTCAAAAAAGATTGGAAAGAATGACCCGAAACAGGGTATGATAGAGGCAATAATAAATGAGCTTAATACAATGGAGATGATTATAAACGAGCTCCTGAACCTTGGCAAGGCGCAGCCTATTTCATTAAAACCTGTTGATATAAACAAGGCGCTTAGAAATGTCCTGATAAAATCTATGGGAGAGGTAAAAGAGCCAAAGCCTAAGATAGATGTTAATATTCCAGGCGATATCCCAGAGATTATGGCAGATGAGCTTTTGATAAGACAGGCATTTACAAATCTTATTCAGAACTCTGTTGATGCCATGTCAGAAGGCGGCGAGTTGAAGGTAGAGGGAAGATATCATGCAGCAGACGGGATTGACAAGATGGTGGAGATAGCAATCATGGACACAGGCGCAGGCATACCAAAAGACAAGATTGACAAGATATTCCTTCCCTTCTTTACCACAAAACCAAAAGGCACAGGCCTCGGCCTTGCCCTGGTGCATAAGATAATCCTGTCTCACAACGGCAGGATAGAGGTGGAGAGTGAAGAGGGGAAGGGGACGACATTCAAAATATTTCTGCCAGCAGCAACGGCTTCGTAAAAAGTCCATCTGCTGCGTTGTCGCTTCGGCCTCGCATCCTCACATACTAAGATGTATGCTGCGGTGCGATGCCTCGCTCCGCCTTGCATCTGGAGCTTTTTACTTTGCCGTTCAAATTTAGTTTTATATGGATAAAAATATGGAGGTTTCATGCAGCATACCATACTGGTTATAGAAGATAAGGAGAGCATGGCGCAGATGCTTATGCAGACGCTTGAGTCTGCTGGTTATAAGGTTGAGACTGCTATGTCTGCTGAAGATGGCATACAAAAACTGAATAATGCAAAAATAGATCTTGTATTAACAGATTTGAAACTGCCGGGAAAGAGCGGCATGGATGTTCTGACTGCATCCAAGGAGAAGAACCCTTTAACCCCTGTTATTGTAATGACTGCCTTTGGGACAATAGAGACAGCAGTAAAGGCTGTTAAAGAGGGCGCATACGATTTCTTAACAAAGCCCTTTGACCCTGACCATCTGCTTCTATTAATAGAGAGGGCTCTGGAAAAGCAGAGGCTTCAGTCAGAGAATATTGTATTAAAGGGAGAGCTTTCAGATAAAATCGGTTTGCCGAATATTATCGGCAAAAGCCCAAAATTTCTTGAGACAATTGATAAGGCAAAGAAGGTTGCACAGGGGAAGACAACAGTCCTTTTATTAGGCGAAAGCGGCACAGGAAAGGAGCTTTTTGCAAGGCTTATACATTACATCTCTCCAAGAAAGAATAATCACTTTGTTGCAATAAACTGCGCTGCTATACCAAAAGATTTGTTGGAGAGCGAACTCTTTGGCCATGAGGCAGGGGCATTCACAGGCGCAAAGGAGAAAAAGATAGGCAAGTTTGAGCTGTCAGATAAAGGAACAATCTTTCTTGACGAGATTGGAGACATGGACCTAAATCTTCAGGCAAAGCTCCTTCGCGTGCTTCAGGGCGATGAATTTGCAAGGCTCGGCGGAAACAAGCCGATTAAAATAGATGTCAGGGTTGTTGCTGCGAGCAATAGGGACTTGCAGAAGGCAATTGCAGAAGGAGGATTCAGAGAGGATTTATATTATCGTTTGAGCGCCTTTCCAATAATCATTCCGCCGATCCGTGAAAGGCATGAAGATATACTGCCTCTTGCCGAGCATTTTCTTAATATCTTTGCAAAAGAGATGAATAAAAATATAAAGGGATTTTCAGAAGATGCTAAGAAAATCATATTGAATCATCAGTGGAAGGGAAATGTTCGTGAATTGGAGAACTGCGTAGAGAGGGCAGTGATACTCTGTAATGGAGAAGCAATACAGCCTGAGAATTTAGGTCTGAGCCAGATTGATGCAGAAAAGGCATTGCTAAAAGATATGCCGCTTGAAGGCGGGCTTTCTGATGTGAGCAGCAGGGCAGTAAGGATTGCAGAGTCTCGGCTTATCAAAAAGGCGCTGGAAAAAACAGGATGGAACAAGACAAAGGCAGCAGAAATATTAAAGGTGAGCTATAAAACACTTTTAACAAAGATAAAGGAATACGGGTTAGAGGAATAGAGATTGTCTGTTTGGCAATATCAGAAAACAAAAAGGGGGCGTGGAATCACGCCCCCGAAATAAAGGCTAAAGGCTTATGCCCGTTTTATGGCGAGCTTTCTGAGCAGGAGCCATGCCAAAGGCAGAAGCAGAAGCATCATGCCTATAAACGGCGGCTGATTGTTTTTGTTATCATCAATCACACCGCATCCGCCGCCTCCACTAATACTAATACTACTTCCGCTATCTGATAATGCAAATGTTGTTGCGCTTGCAAGATTTGAATAAAGCGAATTACCATTATTGTATGCCCTTACACGATAATAATATGTTGTGCTCGCAGAAAGTCCTGTATTGGAATAGGTTGCTGCACCAGCGCCTACTGTTGTAATCTCGATGTAAGGTCCGCCTAAACTGCTGCTCCTTTCTATTCTAAAACCCATTTCAGTTGAAGAATTATCCGCCCATGAGAGATTTATCTGACCGCTTGACACTGCGGTTGCTGAAAGGCCTGATGGAGGAGACATTGCGGCTCCGCTTACAGCTTTAAATGCATTCAGCCTTCCACCTGTTGAGACCTGCCCTGAAAGAGAGGCCTTGGCATCAACATTATATAAAATA
>CAKKRA010000370.1 GCA_919902475.1 Nitrospiria bacterium | reverse complement strand
CCCGCTGCCACTCTGATTATCTAATTACATTTTACATTAAAGAAGGCTTCTTGTATTATTCCCTATTCCCCTATTTTTCTATTATAGACCCCCTCTTTTTGGAAGCTGAAAGGGGTTTTAACTGCAACATAGGCTACAGCCACTCTGCCAGCCTCATTTCTATTACCTTCTCCCTCATCTTTGATTGAAACGGCCGAGGCGTCTCTGAGACAAAGGCGGCGATCATGTCCCTGTCTTCTACAAAAGACGAACCGCGGACAATGGCATTTTCAACAGCCTTTTTGTTTACCATTCTTCTTGCAATCGGCTGAAGCAGCCTTGGCACTGACTTTATAATTTCATCAAATCTTTCCTTTGCCTCTTTACTCCAGATTATCTCCTTTTTCTCAACCTTAGCATTAACCTCCTCATTTGGCATCTTTACAGCATTAGCAGGAAAATACATCCAGTTTGGGTGCTTGGGGATGAATTCATCCATTATTTTAAACAAGCGGCTGCTGATATCATTGGATATATAAAATTTAGGATAAAAAAGCGACTCGCCCTTTTTAATCTTTCCTTCCTTTTCTGCAAGCCTCTGGATTGGGGTATTTGGATACAGCCTTATGGATGCAACAGCAAAGACCTTTGGCGGATTTATCTCCTCCATATTATTTAAGGTCTCCTTTAGCGTCTCCTCTGTTTCGCCGGGACCGCCGAGCAGAAGAAAGTGCATGTGCATAAGCCCTGCCTCATCACACATCCTTGCAGCCCGCCTTATATCATCAACAGAAAAATTCTTGCCGAGCCTCTTTAGCATAACAGCAGAGGCAGCATCAGAGCCTATCTCAACGCTTTTACACCCTGCGCCTATCATCAGATTCAGCAGCTCCCTTGAAAAATTCCTTGGGCTTATCAGAGCGCTCCACTCAACATTCAACCTTCTTTTGATTATCTCAGCGCATATTTCTTTTGCATGGCTCTCTGGAGAATTAAAGACATTATCAACAAAATAGAAGTTTGTAATATTGTATTTATTTATCATCTCCTCCATCTCATTTGCAATATTTTCAGGGGAGCGGAGCCGCACATTCTTACCCTCAAGGAAGGGATATGTGCAGTATATGCAGGAATATTCACATCCACGCTTTGTCTGAATATTTCCCATGTCATACAAATGATTTGGCAGGAGATGCCTTGCAGGCATAGGAAGTTTATTAATATCCTGCAGCCTCAATGGCATATTCATACGAAAGTCGTTTTTATTATCAATATATGCAACGCCTGCAACATCATCAAAGGGTTTTTTATCTGACAATCTCCTTAAAAGCTCTGGCAGGCTCTCCTCGCCTTCGCCGATGATGCCGAGGTCAACGCCAAAATACCTGAGAATGTCCTGCGGTGTAATTGAAAAGGCCGTGCCGCCGAGTATTATCCTTCCCTTGCCATAATCCTTGCAGCAGTCAACAACATCCTTTATAGTTGGAATAAGAAAAAGGGTTGAGCTCTCAAGATTTCTTATAGAGATGCCGATAATATCAGGTTGAAAATCATTGAGGGTTTTATTTGTGGCAGAGACAGGACCATCCTCAAAGCACAAATCAAGAACCCTGACATCATACCCTTCTTTTAAAAGCACTGCTGAAAGATAGGCAATTCCGAGCGGCGCTGCAACATAGGGCTCTTTTTCTCTATTGGGTGAAATAAATAAAACTTTCATTTTGGAGGGATATTTTATATATATTTGTGGGAATATTCAAGTCAATACTGAAAAACAAAAAGGGCGGGGATTGCCCTCGGCTTCCTTGCCATGCTTTAAGAGTATTAGTTTTGAGTTAGAATGCCAATAGTCGAGCCTCACCCCATTATTTGACCACGTCAGCGGTAGTTTGCTATGCACTTCGTGCGGGTCGCTATCAATATAGGTGATGCGTGCGCCCGCCCGTCGATACGCAGGGAAAAAGTTAAAACCCCGCCGCATAAGGCGTGTGTTGAAGGGCTCACTCATACTTGGTCAAAATTACCGCACATAATAAGTTATTCTTCAGTTTCTATATAATAACTGAGCTAAATCATTAAATCAAGGAAAAGTAATATTAGATTAGTGAGCGTTAATTGAAGTGGATTTTATAATCCTTATCCTTTTTAATACAGGCGGATGAGAATAGTAAAATGCCGCATATAAGGGATGGGGGTGGAGGTTTGACAGGTTGTCCTTTGAAAGTTTTACAAGGGCATTAATCATGCCCTCCTTTTCTCCGGTAAGTTTACATGCAAAGCGGTCTGCCTCTATCTCGTATTTTCTTGAGAAATAATTAAATAGAGGGGTAAAGGGAAAGGCTGCTATGGAGCCGAGAAAGCCGAGCAAGATTGCCTTTGCAAAGAAACTGCTATCCTTTATATTAAACAGATTAATAAGAAGCTCGCCCTGAAGAATCTTAAAGCCTATGTAACTTGCAATCAATGCAATAACCTCTGAAACAATTATAAATTTTATAATATGCCTTTTCTTCCAATGGCCAACCTCATGTGCAAGCACTGCAAGCGCCTCATCATCATTCATCTTTTCAACGAGGGTATCATAAAGAACGATCCTTTTTACCTTTCCGATGCCTGTAAAATAGGCATTTGTGTGCCTTGTTCTTTTTGAGGCGTCCATCTTAAATATCCTGCTGACTTTAATACCGACCTTTTGCATAAGATTATTTATACCATCTTCAAGGGTCTTATTATCAATGGGTGTGAATTTATTAAAAAGCGGTTCTATTACATAAGGGGATATGTAGATAATAAAAATACTGTAAGCAAAAAAGAAGCACCATACCCAGAACCACCACAAATTCGGGCTCTGCTGAACAAGCCATAATCCTATAGATATTATTAAAACAGAAAGGAGGCTTGATATAAGGATTGATTTTGCAAAATCAGTTATCCATAACTTGATAGTCATTGTGCTGAAGCCATAGCTCTTTTCTATTACAAAGGTATGATATAAACTGAAAGGGATTTCAAGGATTGTATCAGCATAAATAAGGAGCATAAAAAAGATTACCCCAGAAAAGATAAAGGGCAGATTCAGCGCAATAATCCATGAGTTGTAAGAATCTAAAAGGCCGCCAAAAAGGAAGAGCAGAAGGATTGCCTTGTTAAAAATAGATGAGAAAAATCCGAATCTAATATTTTCTATAGTATAGCCTCTTGCCTTGTTCAGCAGCGTCTGATCAATCTGGCCTTCAAATTCAGGCGGGATAGATGAGCCGAACCTTTTCAGATGAGAGAGATTCAGGTATTTAAGCCAGTAGGTGAATAATATTAGAAGGAGATATAAAGCAAAGATTAAGGTCAGGGGTTTAATATGCATACAGCTTGCCGTATGGACGGGAGCTTTTTGGATAGAGCTTGACAAACTTTTCTGACATTATCTCATTATAATTAAATCCAAGGTCATTACAGTATTCCTTAATCAAGGCAGACAGCTTTTTCTTGTCTTCATCATTCAGCTCAGAAACTCCGACCTCTGCGCCGCATTGATACGGGTCAACCTCGCCCCTTATATACATCACGCCGCCGTGCATGCCTGTGCCAAGATAATCACCTGCAATCGGTGTATCCTTTTTTCTATTAATGCCGAGGAGGATGAGAACGCCTCCTGCCATATATTCGCCAAAAAAATTTCCTGCTGTGCCGCCGATAATCATTACAGGCACCTTCTCCATATATCCCTTCATGTGTATGCCGACCCTGAAACCGGCATCCCCTTTTACAAAGAGCTTTCCCCCGCGCATACCGTAGCCGAGGACATCGCCTGCATGGCCATGGATAACAACCTTTCCTTCATTCATTGTATTTGAGACATCATCCTGCGCATTGCTATGTACAATCAAAGTAGGCCCGTCCATAAAAGCAGCCATGTCATTTCCCGGAACGCCGTGGATATCTATCTTTACATCACTGCCCTGCAGACCGTCGCCAATATACCTCTGGCCA
>CAKKRA010000369.1 GCA_919902475.1 Nitrospiria bacterium | reverse complement strand
CGCCATTCCTGTATCCTTGTGCAATTTCTATTTGCTTTATCAGGATATAAAACCCGCCAAAAACCTCTTAGAACAATCAGTGCTGCACCAGTCCCACATGGTCTCTAATCAGATTGACCAGGCGCTATTTGAAAGCTATCAGCACCTCTCTACCTTTTCAGAATTTCCAGCAATAAAAAACAAGAGCTGGCAAAGATGCGGTCAATTCCTATCCCATATGAAGCCTCAATATCCATATTACGAAAATATCTTTGTTGCAGATTTAGATGGCTCGGTACGATGCTCTGCTGTTCCATCCAAAAGAATGGCCAACATCAATGACCGTTCTTATTTCAAAGAGGTAATTAAAAAGAAGAACTATACTATAGGCGAGGTAATAATCGGCCGCATAGTTGGAAAACCTGTTGTTGTCCTTGCCTATCCTGTCATGGATCATGCTAATAATATAACCGCTGTTATCGGCGCATCCCTGTCCCTTATTCATGTTAATGCAATGTTTTCCCATATCAGCCTTAGCCCAAATACAGCAATACTCCTGATAGACCAACAGGGTAGAATCGTCAGCAGCAATATAGAACCTGAAGAATATTTGATGAAGGATATAAGCAATACAAATTGGTTTCAGGAGATTTTTACAAAAAAGGAAGATATACTTACGCTTCATTTTATGGGTGAAGAGAGGCTTACTGCTGTTACCGCGCCAAAAATGGTGCAATGGAATTCCGCAGTAGGTATACCGACTAATATAATTTATGCGCCTTTAAAAGGCTATCTTATTAAAACTATATTCTGGGGACTCATGGTCATTTGTTTAACATTTTTTATTGCCATCTTTATTGGAAGGTATATCTCAAGGCCGCTGTCTACACTCTCTAAAGAGATTAAAGAGGTCGGCATGGGAGACTTCCACAGGCTTGTAAATATAAAAACAGGAGATGAGATTGAAAAACTTGCAAGCAGCTTTAATGAGATGGTAAAAAAACTGGATGAAGGAAAGGTAGAAAACGAAAAACTACAAAAACAGCTATTCCTATCCCAGAAGATGGAGGCAATAGGCACGTTAACTGGCGGCATTGCGCATGATTTCAATAATATGCTGAATGTAATCCTTGGGTATACACAAATGGTTATAGACGAAACAAAGAAGAATACTACACAGCGCCGATATATCCAGCAGGTACAGAAGGCCGGGCAGTCTGCAGCAGAACTTGTCCAGCAGCTCCTTGCATTCAGCAGACGGCAGATTATTGACCCAAAGATTATTAATATCAACGAGGTTATAGACAATCTTGTAAAGATGCTGCACAGGATTATAGGCGAAAATATTGCCCTAAAACTCTCGCTCTCAGAAAATGTATTGCCTGTAATGGCAGACCCGGGACAGATGGTTCAGGTGATTATGAATCTATGCGTCAATGCAAGAGACGCCATGCCGCAGGGAGGCGAATTGACAATAGAAACAAGCAATACAACTATAGATGAGGCATACTGTCAGGTTAATCCATGGGCGCATCCCGGCTCTTATGCTTTGCTGTCAATAACAGACACTGGAATCGGCATGGACTCAGAAACCCAGATGCGCATATTTGAACCCTTTTTTACAACAAAGGAGCTTGGCAAGGGAACAGGCCTTGGCCTTGCAATAGTATACGGCATTATAAAGCAGCATAATGGCCTTATAAATGTATACAGCCAGAAGGGTCATGGAACAACCTTTAAGATATATCTTCCTTCAGCCTCAGGCAAGGCAGAGGCTCTTAAAGCTCCCAGAATAGCTGAAGTTAAGGGTGGAAATGAGACAATCCTTCTTGCAGAGGATAATGATATGCTGAGGGAGCTTGCAGAAACAATATTAAAAGGCCTTGGCTATACTGTTATAACAGCCAAGGATGGCAACGAAGCAATACAGATATTTACAACAAACAGCGATAAGATTCAGTTGACTGTCTTAGATGTGATAATGCCTGTTTGCAGCGGCAAAGAGGCATACGAGCGGATGCGTGCTGTTAAGCCTGACCTTAAGGTTATATTTGTAACAGGCTACAGCATCGCCACCCATCATACAGAATCCATTGCAAAAGAGAAACTCCCCCTTCTCCAGAAGCCATTCAGCAAAGAGAGCCTTGCAAAAAAGGTGCGGGAGGCGCTGGACAGTTGACAATACGAAACGGAGATACGGAGAACCGGGGAATGAATATTTTATATCCTTATTTCAATAATTGTGCCAAGCACAAACAAAAAAGCCCCGCACTATGTGCAGGGCTCTCTTAATTGATTTATCTAATTGCAATTACTCGTTCATCTTAATAAATTCCTTTACATCAGGCTGGTTCGGCTCAATCCTTAATGAGTTTTTCCACTGCCTTACTGCCTCTTTTTTATCGCCTTCCTGTATGTATGCAATGCCGAGGAGCTTATATGCCTCTGCATCCCTCGGACTCAATTCCACCACCTTTTTATATGCTCCAATCGCTTCCTTATTCTGCTTCTTCTTTAAATAGGCAAGGCCGAGATTAAAATGAACATCAGTATCATTTGGATTCAGCTTTATTGATATCCTGTATTCAACAATAGCCTCATCAACCTTTCCTTCCTCATCAAGCTGTGAAGCCTTACTGTAATGCTCTGCTGCCTCTGCCATCTCTTTATCAGTCGGCTTTTTTGAAGAATTATCTGCTGAAACTGCATCACCATAAAGCAGCGCCACTGCAAAAAGTAATGTCCCTGTCATGTAAAGAGCCTTGTTTAAAACCTTCATAATACCTCCGTTGTTCTAAAAAAATAAACATAATTACCTCTACATAAAACAGGGACAACTTATGATTACCCCTACTTCCTTGAGGCGAATTTATCTTAACATTCTTATTGCGGATTTTCCATAAAAAAAATAAGGCACCCAGACATCGGGCGCCTCATTAAACCTTATCAAATATTCTACTTTTTCTTCACGCTTCTTGCTATAAGCAGTTCAGCGCCAAGCACAATCCCTGCAACAAGCAGAGGAATAAAGACCACTTTAGACCCTGTAGGCGGCTTTAATAATATCCAGTACCATGTTGTGATTGTGTGCTTTGAGCCCTTCTCTCCGTTTGTGCCGTCCCATGTTGCAAAGGCAATGGGTGTGAATCTGCCCTCTTCAAACTGCATATCATCCTTGTTATCAGTCTTAAGCGGCCTTGTCATCATAACCTTCCATGTGCCTTTATTATAGCTGCCTTTGGCAGTAATATTTACCTTGTCCCTTTTCTTTATATTCTTAAACCCGGTTGCATCCATTACATTAACAGACTGCGGGTCTTTGGCTGTTCCGCTTTTCCAATGCCAGACATTTACTGGATGGCTGCCATCCCCCATTCCAAAATAGGGCTTCTCCATCTCCTCTGGTATTGTAACAGGAAGCTGTATTGATACCGCATCCTCATAAAATTCGCCGTCTGCAAGCTCCTGAGCCTTTGCATCTCCGGGAATGCTGTTTGTCCTGTCATCCCACTCAAGGAGAAATGCAATATCCTTATCATTATAAACAGCCTTTACTGTAATATCTTCAACTGAAGGGGTAAAGAATCTCTCCTTTGCTATAATCTGGCCGACAAGCGGATACGCTGTGCTCTCCACATCCTTCCATTTTTCATCATTTACATCCTTTGGAAGTTCGCCTGTCAGTCTTTTTGCCTTTACAACAGTATCGCCATCCTTTAGCCTTCTTGCCTCATTCTTGATAGATGTGACATAATTTACAACATGCCACTTCTCTTCTTCTGTTAATTTCTTTTTGCTTGCGGGGTCATCAAAGGAAGGCATTGGAGTCCCGGATATACCTGTGCTTATCCTTGTATATATATCCTTTGGATCGCTTCCTGCCCTGAATAGCCACGGCTTTGTTAGGTTTCTCGGCCAAATCCTGTTGCCTACCCAGTCGTCCTTCAATTTCTTCATGGCATCGCCTTTGCCCTCGTCGCCATGACACTCAGAGCATCTGTCAATAAACAGCTCCTTGCCTTTTTTAATGCTCTCCGCTGATGAGCTTACCTGCTTGCCATAATTAACCTTTGCAGCAGGCTCCCCTTCTAATCCAGCTAAGGATTTTACATAAGCAACAAGGTTCCATATATCCTTGTCAGATAATACATCCTTCCAGAACGGCATTGATGTGCCTGTCATGCCATTTGCAATCATCTTGTATATATCTTCTTCATATGGAAATGGATTGTCTATATTGGATGTCTTGTATTTATAGATGCCAGAGGTAAAATCCCTCGGTCTTGGATTCAGAAAATCTGCTGCAGCGCCGTCGCCTGCCCCAGCCCATCCATGACACCATGCGCATTTTTTTTCATAAACCTTTTTACCTGCCTCCTTATCACCCTTTGCTGCCTCAGAAATGCTAACAGTGGCAATAAGAAGGATAACTGCTAACAGGTAATGCATTTTGAATAGTTTTTTGATATTCATCCTTCCACCATCCTTTTTTATAAATTTTCTGCTTTAAAATGTCCTCGGTTTATTGCCTGAATAATCATATATGAACATTGAAACCTTCCATATCTCTTCCTCTGATATAAAATGCTCCCATATAGGCATTGCAGAAAGCCACGGAGCGCCCTCTTTTGGAAGACCAGGTCCGCCTGTTGCCACCCTCCAGAATACAAATGACTCTGAAAGCTGGGCTATGGTATCTGTGCCCATAAATGGCAGAGGCTGCGGATTAAAGCCCTGATAGAAATGTCCCTTGCCGTCAAGTTTGTCGCCATGGCAGTAGAAACAGTTTTTAAAATAGACCTCTCCGCCCTCTTTTACATATTTTGCATAATTTGCTGCATCATCCCTCAATGGATTCTTCAGGGTAAGGAGGTTATAACTTTTGTTATAAGCATTGACGCTTGAAGGAGGCGCAGGATGGATTGACCTGAGCTCTACAGGCGCATCATAACTCGGCGCCACATTGCTGTAAGTGATATAGGCAGCAAGCAATGGAATTACAGCAAAGATTATATTCCTAAGCATCCTCTTGCTGGGATCTGTTAGTGTCGCCTTTATTGGCGCTATCAATGCCTTTGCATCCTCCTCCTTTGATGTAAGATAAAGAAGGATGGTAACAATGATAAACAGCATATACATCTTTAACAGGCTTGTAGGAATAAGAGGCCATGTCCCGGGATGAAGGAATCGGCCTATTATAGGCACCACTATCTTTAGAACCAAGTAGGCGCCTATTGTCAGCAGTACAAATAAAGAAAGTTTTGACATTTTCATAATATTTTCCCCTTTTATTTTTTTGTAGGGGCGAACCTTCGTGTTCGCCCCTACTCTATATTTCTAACCCTTTTGTGCCTTAAGGTATTTTATCAGCATCTCTAATTCCTTTGCAGTCATCTTGTTCCCGAAGTCCTGCGGCATTACGCCTGCTGGAAAACCTTTTGCTACATCAGCATTCGGGTCAAGGATTGACCTTCTCAGATATGCCTCATCCTTTGAACCAACCTTTGTCAAATCAGTACCAACTGCGCCTGCAAAGGCACCAATCATGTTGCTTGCGCCGCAG
>CAKKRA010000368.1:11067-15855 GCA_919902475.1 Nitrospiria bacterium | reverse complement strand
AACCCCTCAGGCAATGCCACGCAGTTTATGGTAACAAAAGGCTTGTCTTTTTTTCTGCTGTTAAAGTGTATTGCCCTCGCAATCAGCTCCTTTCCAGTGCCGCTATCTCCATAAATAAGGATATTGCTCATGCTGTCTGACACCTTTCTTACCAGCTCAAAGACCTTCTCCATCTTCTCGCTCTTGCCAACAATATTATCAAAGACCGCCCTGTCCTTCAGCTGTTTCTTTAACAGTATATTCTCTGCGCTCAATCTCCGCTTCTCAAGGGCCTTCTTGATCCTTATCTTCATTTCATCGTTTTGAAATGGTTTTGTTATATAATCATAGGCGCCTTCCTTCATTGCCTCCACAGTCGTTTCAGTAGAAGCAAAGGCAGTAATAACTATAACCACTGTATCTGGCGAGAGTTCTTTAACTGTTTTTAAAACCTGCAGGCCGTCAACCTTCGGCATCTTCAGGTCTGTTATCACAAGGTCAAATATATCCTTGTGCAATATCTTGACAGCCTCGTCGCCGTCAATAGCAGTTGTAACATCATATCCTGCCTTTTTCAGCATTATAGAGAGAAAATCTCTCATGCTTCTCTCATCATCAACAACTAATATCTTATCCACAAAAGACCTCCGATTATCTTTTTATTATTCCTTTGCTATACAAATGGTAAATGAATAATAAATCTGCTGCCTTCATTTAATTTGCTCTCCACCTTAATCTCTCCCTTATGGTCCTCAATAATCCTGTGCACAATCGCAAGTCCGAGACCTGAACCTTTATCCTTGGTAGTAAAGAACGGATAGAATATCTTATCCTTAACAACAGGATTTATGCCATTGCCAGTGTCCTTAAATGTGATCTCAATATAGTCTTTATCAAAATCACTATAACCCCTGCCCTTCTTAAGTTTTTTCTTTGAGGAAATTATTAATTCGCCTCCGCCAGACATTGCCTGAACCGCATTAATGGATAAATTCCAGAAGACCTGGCTCATCTGATTTGGGTCAACCTCTGTTATCAGCCTTTTGCCTTCAAGATTAGCGGTAATCTTTACCTTCTTCAGGTATTCCTTGCTGTTTCGCAGAAGCGCTACTGTATCATTTAAGAGCCTGTTTATATCGCATCTCTTCTTATTCAAAGGTGTCGGCCTGGCATAGGTAAGGAAATCAGATATTATCCTGTTCAGCTTTTCTGTCTCACGCAGGGCAATCTCAAGAAGCTTTTTATTCTCACCGCTAAGCGAGGATTCACTTTTTAATATCTGCATTGAGCCGCTTAAGGACGCAAGCGGATTTCTTATCTCATGCGCCATCCCGGCAGCTAATTCTCCTACCATTGCAAGCTTCTCCTTCTTTTTTATATCATCCTCCATCTCCTTTATCTTTGTCAGATCCTGAAATATTCCTATTGCGCCGGTTGTCTCGCCTGACTCGTTTTTTAATGATGATATAGTAATACCAAGGGCTAATTTAGCGCCGTCTTTTCTTACATAGTTCCCTTCAAATCTGAATGGTATGCGCAGCATCTCCAATTTGCTGAACACAGACTTTATCTCTTCTAAATTAAATATCTCGTGCCATATCTTCCCTTTAACATCTTCAAAAAAATTACCAGTTATATCCTCTGCCGCCCTGTTAAATGATGTAATATGGCCTTTTAAGTCAGTAGTAAGAAGGCCGCTGCTCATGCTCTGGGCAACATTTTTATAAAAGGTCTGGAGCTCAACAAGGTCGGTATCCTTCTCCTTTAATATCTCGCCTGTCTGCCTCAGGCTTTCAGCAAGACCCCCGCTCAAAAAAGCAACTACAAAGAAAAAGAGAACATGGAGGAAGACCTTATAAAATGTCTCAGCAGGAGATAATATAGAGAAATGGGTGGCTTCAAAGAGGCCGTAATACTGCACATCAATCAGCCCTCCATACAGGATGCTGCTGATACCTGCTATTACATAACCTCCTCTTCTATACAAGATTATACTTGCATAGATTATAGTTATAATATAGGTAAAAGAAAAACTGCTCTCAATGCCTCCTGTAATATAAACCAAGACAGTTTCAATTATCAGGTCGCCAATTAACTGGATATAGGCAAATAGCGCAAAATTACTTACCCTGTTAATCAAAAGGGCATAGATTATCGTAATAAGATAAACAGATACTACAAGGAGATAAAAGGTGGGTATTTCTCTGCTTCTAAATTTAATTTGAAGAAGGATTGATGAAACGAGGAAAAGTGTAGCCAAAATTATCCTCAATATCATCAATACCTTAAGCTTTTTTTGTATCTCCTTTTCTTCTGAGCTATTAACCTTCATCAAATCATTAACCACCCGCTATTTTCCAACCAATGTAGCCATCTGGAATATCGGGAGATACATTGCAATAACAATAAAGCCGACTATAACACCAAGAAAAACCATAAGCATCGGCTCTAACATTGATGTCAAGGCAGCAACTGCATTATCAACCTCTTCATCATAAAAGTCAGCAATCTTGGAAAGCATTGCATCTAAGGCGCCTGTTGCCTCTCCAACCGATATCATCTGAACAACCATCGGAGGAAATACCTTTGACTTTCCCAATGGGTCAGCAATGGTCTTACCTTCACTTATACTCTGCCTTGTTACCATCAATGCATCCTCTACAACCTTATTGCCTGCTGTTCTGGATACAATCTCAAGCCCGTCCAATATAGGCACACCGCTGCTTATTAATGTACTTAGCGTCCTTGTAAATTTTGCTACTGCTACCTTTCTGATAAGGGTTCCAAATACAGGCGCCTTTAATAACAGGCCATCTACTATCCTTTTGCCCTTTTCACTCTTATAAAAGTATTTCAGGCCAACAACAAATAGTATAATTGCTATAATAACAAAAATCATATTGCCCCTAACAGCATCGCTTGTCCCCATAACTATCCTTGTTGGCAGGGGCAGGGTGCCGCCCATATCAGTAAACATCTGGGCAAAGACAGGGATAACCCATACCAAAAGCACTGTCACTACTATTATAGCTACTGAGACAATAACTCCAGGATAGACTAAGGCTGCTTTAACCTTGGCTTTTAACTTCATTGCCTTTTCAATGTATGCAGCAAGTCTGTTTAATATTGTATCCAAAATACCGCCAGCCTCTCCTGCAGCCACCATATTTACATACAGGTCATTAAACACCTTTGGATGCTTTCTCAAGGCATCAGTAAATGTAGCGCCTGACTCAACATCCTGCCTTATATCTTTTAAAGCTGAGGCCATGGACTTATTTTCTGATTGTGTTGATAGAATCTCAAGGCACTGAACCAGCGGAAGCCCTGCATCAATCATTGTTGCAAACTGCCTTGTAAAAACAGCTATATCCTTATCCTTAACCCTCCCGCCTATTCCTGGTATAGATATCTTTATATCTGTCGCTGCCTGCTGGACAGAGGTAACAAGTATATTCTGCTTTCTTAATAAGGCAATTACATCATCCTTATTCTTAGCGGCAAGAACACCCTTTTGCATTGTTCCCTGCCTTGTTTTCCCAGTCCATTTAAAATTGGCCATTTCTACCCCTCCTTATCTTTTGCCTGTTCCCTCTTTTAAATTATATTCCTTTTGACCATGTCCTTGTGAAGAAGATAAAACCCCGCCCCTGTTTATCATAGCAATCAATTCCTCTGGCACACTTGACCTTCCAATTGCCTCTTCGTATGATATTAATTTTCTTGAATAGAGTTCAAAAAGGGACTGATTCATGGTCTGCATGCCAAACTTTGCCTGTCCTGTCTGCATCATACCGTAGATCTGGTGGACCTTGTCCTCTCTAATCAGGTTTCTTATTGCAGGATTTGGTATCAATATTTCAAGACAGAGCGCCCTGCCAGTGCCGCTTGCCTTTGGAATCAACTGCTGACTCATTATACCCTCTAATACAAATGAAAGCTGTGCCCTAACCTGAGCCTGCTGATACGGAGGAAATACATCAATAATCCTGTTTATTGTCTGGGCAGCAGAATTGGTATGGAGTGTTGCAAATGTCAGGTGGCCTGTTTCAGAGATAGTCAATGCAGCCTCAATTGTCTCAAGGTCCCTCATCTCACCAATCAGTATTACATCAGGGTCCTGCCTTAAGACATATTTTAACGCAGCCTTAAAGGATTTTGTATCTGCATTAACCTCCCGCTGATTAACAACGCATTTCTTATGCTGATGGAGGTATTCAATTGGGTCCTCAATGGTTATAATATGGTGATATTTTTCACTGTTTATTTTATCTATCATTGCTGCAAGGGTTGTGGATTTGCCGCTGCCAGTCGGACCTGTAACAAGGACAAGGCCCCTTGGTTTTTTAGATAATTCATTCACTATTGGGGGAAGCCCCAATTCCTGAAAGGAGAGAATCTTAAAAGGAATAGTCCTGATAGCAGCAGATACAGCGCCCCTCTGCATAAATATATTTGCCCTGAACCTGCTTAAGCCCTTTAAACCAAATGAGAGGTCAAGTTCATTTTCTTCTTCAAACCTGTGTTTCTGGGCATCGGTCAGAATGCTGTAGCAGAGCTGTTTTGTCTCAGCAGCAGCTAAGGGAGGAAGGCTGAGCTGCATCAATTTCCCATCAACCCTGAGCTGTGGAGGAGAACCTGTAGTTATATGCAGGTCAGACGCCCCTTTCTCAATCATTGTCTGCAAAAGCTGATATAGATTTGCCATTTCTTCCTCCAATAAATTTAGTTGATAAGTTTATTGGTTGATTAGGTTGACTGATAAATCAAGATGTATCAATCAACATAATCAACTTAGTCAACCTACTC
>CAKKRA010000368.1:0-11057 GCA_919902475.1 Nitrospiria bacterium | reverse complement strand
CCATTTCTTCCTCCAATAAACCTTTATTTTTTTAATCCCCGAATGTAACCCTCATTACCTCTTCAATGCTTGTCAGTCCTTCTTTTAATTTCGTAAGACCGCTCATCCTTAAGGTCTTCATGCCAAGTTTAACAGCAGTCTTCTTAATCTCTGTTGCAGACGCACCTTCTAATATAAGCTCTTTTATCTCATCACCTATTGGCATTACCTCGTATATTGCAATCCTTCCCTTGTAGCCAGTATCACTGCAATTTGTGCAGCCTTTGCCTTTGTAACAAACAATCTTTTCAGCCTCCTCAGGAGAAAAACCTATATCAATTAATGCCTTGACAGGAACCTTTTCTACTTCTTTACATTGCGAACATACCTTTCTTATCAGCCGCTGCGCAACTATTAAAAGCACAGAGGATGCAACAAGGAAAGGCTCTATACCCATATTCAGCAGACGGTTGATTGTGCTTGGCGCATCATTTGTGTGAAGGGTTGAAAGAACAAGATGCCCTGTCAATGCAGCCTTAACCGCTATCTCTGCTGTCTCATAATCACGGATCTCGCCGACCATTACTATATCAGGGTCCTGACGAAGAAATGACCTTAAGGCAGCGGCAAAATTAAGGCCTATCTCATCCTTCATCTGTACCTGATTTATGCCCATTAAATAATATTCAACAGGGTCTTCGGCTGTCATGATATTTACGCCGACTTCATTAACCTGATTCAGCGCAGAATACAGGGTTGTTGTCTTACCGCTGCCAGTTGGACCTGTAACAAGCACCATGCCATATGGACTGTTTATCGCCTTCATAAAATCCTGCATTGCCTTTGCTTCAAAACCAAGTTTTGTTAAATCAAGTGTAAGATTGCCTTTATCAAGTATCCTCATAACAACCTTTTCACCAAAAAGGCATGGAAGAGTAGATACCCTTAAATCAACCTCTCTATTCTTCATCCTCAATTTTATCCTGCCGTCCTGCGGCAGCCTTCTCTCTGCAATATCAAGTTCAGCCATTATCTTTAATCGTGATGTCATTGCAGCACGGAGCTTCATCGGGGGCACCATAGCCTCATACATAAGGCCATCCAGTCTGTAACGAACCCTGAACTTCTTTTCATACGCCTCTACATGTATATCACTAACACCCTTTACAATTGCATCTGAGAGTATAAAGTTTACAAGTTTTACAACAGGCGCCTCTTCTACAGCCTCCTTAAGCTGGCCTATATCAACCTTCTCTTCTCCCTCCTGTATAATATCAACATCCCCATCATCAATAGTCTCCTGCATTTTTATATCCTTTAAGACTGTTTGAAGGGAATCAGAGGTGTCATAGTATTTGTTTATTGAAGACCTGATAGCGCCCTCTGTTGCAAGAACAGGCTGGACATCATAACCAGTCATAAATTTTATATCGTCAATGGCAAATACATCTGAAGGGTCCACCATGGCGAGGGTTATTGCAGCCCCTTTCCTCGCAACAGGAACAACCTGATATTTTTGAGCTACCTCAGGTGGAAGGAGCTTTATTATATTTGGGTCTATCTCTTGTGTTGAAAGATTAATAGCAGGGATGCCAAATTGATGGCTTAAGAAATTCAGGAGCTTATCTTCGGATATGTATCCTAATTTTATCAGGATGCTCCCTAATTTTCCGCCTTCTTTTTGCTGGGTTGACAAAGCCTTGTTAAGCTGCTCATCATTTATAAGATTTGCGCCAATCAGCATCTTTCCCAGCTTTGAAGTAATCATTATACCCTTTTTCCCTCTTTTTTTATTGTAATTTGAGTAATACGAATTATGTTTTCAATACTTTTAATTTTATCAACTTTTTGTCCATTGTCAACCTATTTTCCCAAAAAAGTGACAAAATTTGTAAGACATAGTGATATCATAGTGTAAAAAATTGATAAAAACTTGCCAATAAAGCATTTAGGCTATATAATTAGAGATGTAACTCTTCTGACACACTCCATAAGGTTCAATAGTTTAATAATATCAGTTTTATGGGTATTAATCATAATAAAAAATACATCTAACTATAGAGAAATAAAAGTTTTTTAAGCCTTAAACGGAAAAAACAAATATCTTTGGCTGAAGGTTGGAATGTTATGAAGCAAGAGGAATTCTACAAACATCTGAAGGAGTTTAAGGGACTGCCTGATACAAAAAGACTGATTGACATCTCTATTGAAGAAGACCAGTTATTAGTAACAATTATTGATTTAATATCAGCCATATTAAATGTTAAGCGAATATCCTTAATGCTTTACAATGAAGAAAAGGATGAATTAATCTTAAAGGCTGGAAAGGGTTTAAGCGGTGTAAAGATTGGCGCAACTAAAAAGGTTGGAAATGATATATCAAGCTGGGTATTAAAAAACAAGGATTCCCTTCTGATTAATGATATAAAAAAGGATGTTCGGTTCAGAGAATCTGAATTTTCAGGACAGTTCTCAACAGCATCACTCATATCTATCCCTTTAATTTTAGATAATAGCCTTATCGGTGTCCTGAATATTAATAATAAATTTTCAGGTGAAGGTTTTACTGAATCTGATTTAAAACTCCTTGAATCTTTTACAAAACAGATCAGCCTTGCTATAGCACATATATTTTCCTATTACGAAAAAATCTACCTTTATGAAGATATCCTAAAGACAAGAAGCCTTACCCAAACAATAATTGAAGGCATACCTGATGGATTAATTGCAATAGATGAAAAAGAAAATATTATCGCCTTTAACATGGTTGCTGAAAGGATAACCACCCTGAATAAAAATGATATTATAAACAATTACTTTAAAAGATATGAGGAATTGGGATTTGTTGATAACCTTATAAAGTCAATATTAACAAATGGGAACACTGATACAGATAATATAAAATACACAAACCCCAAATGCGAATCCTTTATATTAAGGGCAAAGACAGCATTATTGAAAGATTATGAACAGAACCGTACTGGCATCCTTATACTCTTCACTGATGTAACAAGATTCAAGGTAATGGCTGAAAAGCTCAGGCAGTCAAAAAATCTGATACTCCTCGGAGAGGCAGCCAGAAATATTGGCCATGAAATCGGCAACAAGATATCCGGCTTAGATATGTTCTCTGAATTGTTAATTCAGGAGATACCAAATGATGACAAAAGAAAGGCGTATGCAGATGAATTAAAAGAGGGCATAAATGAATTAATGGCGTTTCTAAAAAGATTTAAGGAGGTATACAGAAATATAAAGATATTACCTTCACAGATTAATATTAATTCTGTTATAAATAAGATTTTAAAACGCAATGCTGGCCTGATAAAGGGAAAAGGTATCTTGATTGAAAACAAACATGGAGCTATTCCAGTTATTGAAGGCGATGAAACATATCTTGAAAGTGCACTGCTTAATATAATACTAAATGCTATTGAAGCAATGGATAATGGCGGTAAATTAACGATTTCAACTGCGCAAATAGCATCACCTGCGGAAAGCGCTGTAGTAGAAATAAATATCTCAGACACAGGAGGCGGTATTTCACAGGAAGATATTGAAAAAGTTTTTATACCGTGCTATACAACCAAGGCGAGTGGAAGCGGACTTGGGCTTACTATTACACAGAAGATAATAGAGGCTCATAACGGTACAATAAAGGTAAACAGTAAGATTAATGAAGGAACTACTTTTACACTGCAACTGCCATTGAAACAGGAAGGGTCTTAGGAAATGAAGATATTAGTAGTGGATGACAATAGGATAAATAGAAAAGCTGTGGCAATTCCTTTAATAAAGTCAGATTACAAGGTAAAGGAGGCGGCGTCTGCAAAGGAGGCAATTGAAAACATTAACAGGGAAGACTTTGATTTAATAATCACCGATTTAAAAATGCCTTCTGGAAAAGAGGGCATTGAGGTTTTAAAAAAGGCAAGGGAAAAAAATCCTTCAAGCATTGTAATGATAATAAGCGCCTTTGGCTCTATAGAAGATGCTGTAGAGGCAATGAAGGAAGGCGCAACAGACTTTTTAAGAAAAGAGAATATAAGAGAGGAATTATTAATCCGCGTTGAGAAGGCCATTGAACATCAAAAGCTCTCAAAAGAAAATGTTATTTTAAGCGAGCAGAATAAAACACTTCTTGAAGAGATAGGGAAAGAATACAATTTTAATAATATAGTTGGAAAGAGCGATGCCATGAAGACCATCTTTGAATTAATAGATAAGCTGGCAAAGGATGGGCAGTCAACTGTGCTTATTACAGGCGAAAGCGGCACAGGAAAGGAGCTTGTTGCAAGGGCAATACATTTTAACGGGCCAAGGGCATCAAAGGCTTTTATGCCTATAAACTGCGCAACATTAACACAAAATCTCTTAGAGAGCGAGCTCTTTGGACACGAGAAAGGGTCATTTACTGATGCCTATAAACAAAAACTGGGAAAGCTTGAGCTTGCTGATAAGGGAACGCTCTTTCTTGATGAGATAGGAACCCTGCCATTAGATTTACAAAGCAAGCTGCTGCGTGTTTTACAGGAAAAGGAATTTACAAGGGTCGGCGGCACAGAGAATATAAAGATTGATGTCCGCATAATTGCAGCAACAAACACCAACCTTGAAAAGGCGATTGAAGAAGGAAAGTTCAGGGAGGATTTATTTTACAGGCTCAATGTTCTTCCAATACACCTTCCGCCTTTAAGACAGAGAAGGGATGACATATCTCTTTTAATTGATCATTTTCTTAAAAAGTATAACAGCATGAAAAACAAAAATATTAAACTTTCAAATGAAGCAATTGAACTCTTGCAGAATGCAGAATGGAAAGGAAACATAAGGGAGCTTGAAAACGTTATTGAAAGACTCGTTCTTGTAGCAGATAAAGATAATATAGAGGCAAAGGAGCTCATAAAATACAATATCATAAACACCAAACAAGGAGCGACCTCACAGGATAAAGAGCTTCCAATGAAAAACCTTATCAAAAACATCTCAAAGGAATACGAGAAAGAGATGATCCAGAAAACCCTCCAAAAATACAATGGCAATGTTACAAAGGCATCAAAAGAGCTCGGCATTGCAAGAGAAACCCTCCACAGAAAAATAAAGGCACTAAATCTTCATTCATAATCCTATTTTATTGATCACACTACAGTGATTTTCAAATCACACCACAACTAATACAACTCCTTATAAAATAAGAATTTTAAATCAACATTATTAAATCACTCTTTTTGTGATGTCAAAATCACAAAATTAAGCCCTCAACCAACCCTCTCATTTATCTAACTATTTGATTTTCCAAGCTTTTATCTAAAACATGCTTCTGGCAAGCTATTCGCAATACATAAGGGCAGGAGGTTGGAAATGAAGACAATCCTTATAGCGGATAGCGACAGAAGGCTCAGAAAGGGAATCAGCTTTCTTCTTAAAAAGAGGGGCTTCAGAATAGTAGAACTCATTAACATCAATCCCTTAACAGAATTTGAGAATCCCTTAGACATTGCCATCATCAATCTTGAAACTACATTCAATGACAATGAGCAGTTGCTTATTGCCTTAAAAAGACTCGTCAACCACAACACATTCTCTATCATCACAACCATTAAAGAAGACTCAAATCTGATTGAAAAGATGACCGAGTGCAACGAAGTTCAGTTTATGGAAAAACCATTTAGTTTTAAAGAGCTTATGGAAAAAATAGATACACATCTAAAAACAATCAACAAGACCGCTGCATTAGTGGGCGGCAAGGAGGAATAAAATGAAAAGGATTAAATTATTAACAATGGTCTTAGCGCTTAGTTTCTTAGTTCCTGGCTTTACATCCACAGCCTTTGCCTTTGATTATCTGAAGTTTGCATTAGGGCTTGGAAGCGGCTATGTAATTCATGAAGCATCACATCAGATTGTGGCAGAGGTCAATGGCACATCATTTAAATGGCAGAATGGATTTGGCAGTACATGGGTTACATCCAATAAAACATCAGACAGCGAAAGATACGAGCTTGGCTCAGCTGGTTTAGTTTCGCAGGTATTGTCAACAGAAATAATCCTAAACACCAAAAAAATTCCAAAGGATAATGATTATGTAATTGGCATGCTAACATTTAATATTGTAAATGCACTTCTCTATGTAGTAAGCGACGGCATATTAAGTCCAGATGACAATTACGGTGACATAGAGATGATGGACAAGGCAGGACTAAAAAAGGAGTATGTATCAGCATTCCTTGTAGTTCACTCCTTATATTCTATATACAGGGCATATTATAAAACAGATATCCCTGTATATCTTACAATGAGCAAGAATGAAATCAAGATGGGTGTAACAATATTGAAGTGGTAAAAAATGGTCTTCCGCATTTTAAAAAGGAGCATATATATGAAGACAATCATCACCTTAGTCTTATTGTTAATATTAAGTTCAGTTTGCCAGGCATCTGAGCTTGACGATCTGTCAAAGAAATATTCTAAGATTTATATAAGAAGCATTGAAGGAAGGAAGCTATTCAGAGGGATTATCAAAGTCGAATCAAATGACGGCAAATATATTGTAGGTGAATTAGACCCATCATTTGGAATTACTCAAATGAAGGTCTCAGCAGTCAGAGATGCTGCAAGATATTTCAAGATTGAGATACCAAAAACGGATGATAAGATTATATGGAAACTGTTAAAAGACAAAGAATTTAGCATTAAATTGGGGGCTGCTTACTTCGGATTGCTGGAAAGAAGACTTAAAGGCATTAATGATGTCAAAATTGTAGTGATAGCTTATAATGAAGGAGCCAAAGCTGTAAAAGAAAAATTTAACAAGCAGGAATTATCAGAGGTTTATTTAAATAAGGTTATAAATGCAACAGAGGAAGTGAAATATAAAGGAGGTAATTAAAATGTCATTCTTAACTATCGGTTGGCTGGCAATAATAGTATGGAATTTAATAACACTCATGAATGGAACAAGGCAAATGGCAAAGAATCATGTTCATTCAAGAAACAGGCATTGCTCCGGCCAATGTCCTCATTGCAGAAAAAGAAGATAATGGAAACTATAAGACTGCTTTTTTCATAACATCAACAGGCGGTTTTTTACCTGTCCATATCTGAAATGCAAGGGCTCCTTGATGAATCAGCATACCAAGACCGTTAACAGCCTTCTTCACCCCTGCCCTTCCTGCTATTTTTAAAAGAGGTGTTATCTGAGGGTTATAAATTAAATCATATATTACCAAATCCCTATGCAAATCCTTTTGTGAAATCGGCAATAAACCTTTCCCCTTTAAACCAATGGATGTTGCATTTATCAAAATATCTGCACCGGCAATTCCCTTTGCAATTTCATGCCCATCTAATGGAATTACTGAAAATTTAGTCTTCTTAAAATTTCTTTTCAGATACCCAACAAGTTCATCTGCCTTTTTAATAGTCCTGTTTGCAATTGTAATCTCGGATGCCCCTTCTAATGCGCAAGAAACAGCGATTCCTTTACCTGCCCCGCCTGCGCCAAGAAGCAAAACCCTCTTTCCCTTTACCCTTGTCTTTGCATCATCCCATAGGGACTTTATAAATCCCCTTCCATCAGTATTATGACCAATCAGTTTACCGCCTTTATTTTCAATGGTATTAACAGCGCCAATCAGTTTTGCCTCTTTGGACAATTCATCAAGATATTTAATTACAGCCTCTTTGTGCGGCACTGTAATATTTATACCTCTTATATTCAATGCCCGAATACCTTCTACTGCGCTTTTTAAATCTTCTGGCTGTACTTCAAAAGGAATATAGCAGTAATCAAGCCCTAATGCAGAAAAGGCAGCATTGTGCATAAGAGGAGAAAAGGTATGCTCAATAGGATATCCGAAGATGCCGACTATTTTTGTCTTGCCAGTGATTTTCATAGTATATTTATTATGGTACCCCTCACCCTACCCTCTCAATTAATCCCTTTGCATCAGCCTGAACAACCTCTACCTCCATACCGCTTCCATTTCGTAACTCCTCAACTGTCATATCATCCAAAAATCTGTCCGCTGCCTCCCTTAATGATACAGATGGTATCAAGACTGTTCTCTTATTATCAATATTTTTTAAGGCTCTCAAAATATCCTGACCTGTTAAAAGGCCAGCAACTGTTACGCTATCGCCTAAAAAACTATTTTTAACAGCAATAACATTAATATCAACGCCATAATTTTTTAATTTAGCAGCGCATCCTTTTAAATACGGCGCAAAGGACTCGCCTGTTATTGCAATAAACTTTCTGCTTGTATCAGCCTTCTTCTTTATCTTAGTAAGAGCCTCCTCAAACTCAGAAAGAAATAAAGGCACAAAACCAACACCGTTTTCAATCTGAGGAAAATCCGCATACTCGCTTATATCTGGAAACTCCATGCCTGCCTTTATATAAAACTCATCAGCAATAAATAATATATCATCTCCAATTTCTTTCTTAATATCAGCCTTGATTTTAGTCAATAGTGTAATCGTCTTCTTTGCATAATCCGCATCAACCGGCATTAACTTATTTACCCTATATCTTGTCTGGCCAACAGGAACTATGGCAATAGAAGAAACATAGGGATAAAAATCCTTTAAATCATTAATGCTCTTTTTAAGATATTCGCCATCATTGAACCCTGGACAGAGGACAATCTGTGTATGTAAATATATCCTGTGCCGTGCCAGCTCCTCTATCTCCTTTAAGATGTCAGAAGCCTTTTTATTCCCCAACATCTTCCTGCGAAGCTCATTATCAGTTGCATGAACAGAGATATAAAGCGGGCTCAGCCTTTGGCTAAATATCCTCTCCTTATCCTTGTTTGTAATATTGGTCAGGGTAATATAACTGCCGTAGAGAAAGGAGAAACGGTAATCCTCATCCTTTATATAAAGGCTCTCCCTGCATCCTTTTGGCATCTGGTCAACAAAGCAAAAGACGCACTTATTAGGGCACCTTTTGATGCGAATGGAATCAAGCTCCAAGCCGATGTCTTCGTCCTCTGCCTTTTCTATCTCTATTTCTTTCAAGACACCATCGCGAATTATTTCAACCTTTAAAAATTCCTCAGCCTCGTAAAATCTATAATCAATTAGGTCAGATATCGCATTGTCATTAATAGAAATAAGCATATCACCAGGCTTAATTCCAGCAGCAAAGGCAATGCTGTCTTTTTCAACTGAAATTATATTTATACCTTTTTTAACGATATCTTTTGTTAACATTTTTTTTACCACTAATAGTATATTTTTTGGACTAATAAATAGCTTATCCTAAAGTATAATTGAGTCTCCAAATATGTCATTCCCGCAGGGTTTTTGAGCGGGTATCCAGACAAAGTCACTCAAAAAACTTATCAAATCTCCACTAACGCCTCTTTGCTAAAGAGGGGAACACACCCCTTTATCCCCTCTTAATAGAGGGGAAAGATTCCCCCTTTGAAAACTTGTCCCCGAATATCTCTATCGGGGATGGGGAACATAGGGGGATTTTATAAATATCAAGTTCAATGCAGTCATACTAATGTTTTTCTTACAAGCTCCCTTGCAAAGACCTTTAACACTGCTGTTACAGGCACAGCAAGAAGTATGCCGAAGAAGCCGAAGAGATTGCCTCCAATAAAAATCGCCATCAATATTGCTAAAGGATGAAGCCCTACCCTCTCACCAACGATCCTCGGCGAGATAAGCATTCCTTCAAGTCCCTGCGCAATTCCGAACAATATTATAACATACATGGGGTGATAAAAATCCTGAAATTCTAAAAATGCCATAAGCCCTGCTGTTGATATGCCGACAATCAGGCCAAGATAAGGCACCATATTGGCAAGGCCTGAGAGGATGCCGATAACAACAGGCATATCAACACCAATAATCCATAGGCCAATGCTGTATATAATTGATAGAATAATACTTACCAAGAGCTGGCCTAAAATAAAGCCCTTTAATACAGTGTCTACTTCATTTAAAAGCGCCTGCGCCTTTTTCTTGTAAGATTTTGGAATCAAATCTATTGCCTTTTCCTTAATCTTATTGTAATCCTTTAGCAGATAAAATGCTGCTACAGGGACAATAAAGAAGCTTAATATGCCGAGAAAGAAAGAGAGGGTGCTTGAAAATGCCTTTAAGATATATGATGATGCCCATTGAATAAAATCAGGTGATAACCCCTTTAACCTTATTCTGAGTTCCTGAATGATTTCTTCTGATGTCTTTGGGATAGGTATCTTAAAGGTCTCCTCTAAATATGGGATTATCTTTTGCTGGAGAACCTCTAAGTAACGAGGTATATTATTTATTACTATTTCAATCTCATTTTTTACAGTAGGCAGAATTATAAGAATAAAGATTGTGGCAGCAGCTATTACGCCAAGAAAAATCAGGATAGTTGACGCTATTCTCGGTATCCTCTTTTTTCCAAGGAAACCTACAACCGGGTTTAAAAGATATGATAGCAGCGCTGCGATAAAAAAGGGAAAGATTATATTGCCAAGGAAATAAATAATCAGGGCGAAAAGAAGAAAAATTATAGAAGGTATTATATATCTTTTATTCAACCCCTTTGGGGTATTTTTTTTCATTTATCGAAATAATAACACCCAAGGCTGCAATATGTCAATTAACAATTATCTTTTGACTTATAATCAGGATAACATATATAATAAATCAAATATATGGTCTCCATAGCAAGAAAAAATCTTTTTCACGACAAAATCAGGTTTATCATTACACTGATTGGCGTCACCTTTTCTGTTGTGCTGATTTTTGCGCAGGTTGGGATATATCTCGGGTTTATGCAGAATGCCTCTGTTGTTATTGATAATACTGATGCAGATATCTGGATTACATCAAAAAACACGCCAAATTTTGACTGGGCGCAGGCATTCCCTGAAACAAAGATAAACCTTGCGAGGGAGACAAAAGGCGTATTGCATGCTGAAAAATTTATTCTTGCATGGGGTGTTATGAAACGAAAGGAAGGCGGCACAGAACAAATAGAAATAATAGGATATAACCCAAACTCAGGCATGGGCGGGCCATGGAATATGAAGGAAGGCAAGGCATCAGATGTAAAAGGCGGTAAA
>CAKKRA010000367.1 GCA_919902475.1 Nitrospiria bacterium | reverse complement strand
CCTCCGCCGCATGATGCGAACACGGCGCTTGAAAGCAGTAGGAGCATTGCTAAAAGATACCTGCTGAACCCTCTTTTTTGTTTCATTTTACTTCCTCCTTTCGTTGATGTTAGTTTTTTGTAAGCACGGTTTAAACCGTGCCTACAGATAGGGCGTATGCCATACGCCCCCACATTTCGCAGGCTAAAGCCTGCGGGCTACCACATCTCTGACAGGCGAAATGCCTGTCCTACTGCTTTGTTTTTTGCCTCCCTGAATTTCCTCCTTTGCAATTAAATTCCCCCTATACTTACAATAAATGAGCAATTCCTGTGCCAAATTATGACATCAAATAATCTCTTTACTTATCAATGAGTTAAAAAATTTGATAGCAAAAAATATTATTGAGCTGTGTATTTTTATTCTTATATTATGTAAAAAAATTCTCTTTTTATGAAAAATGCTCTATGCCTCTTTATCTTTATTTTGCAAGCAGTCCTGAAGTATCCCCTTAATCTTTCCTATCTTCCACTTAACAAGGCCAATCTCAGGCGCAAACCAATAATAGTTCTTCAACCCGCCTTCAGCCTGTTCTATTACTTTATAACATCTGTAAACTTCAGATGAGATAGCAATATCCTCTATTGCTGCAACCTTATAAAAATAGGGCTTATCTTCCGCTTCTTCTGTCCAGATATCGCCAATTGAGAATAAGTGTGTTTTCCCAATCTCTTCAATCTTGTGCATTTTTGGCGAAAAAACCCTCTCATCATTATCAGCGCTGTCACTGCTATTTATCTCTGCCCATTTTTTGTGGAATATGTTTTTACCTTCTTTCTTCTTCATGCTGAACTCCTTTTGCAATATTTAAAAGAAGGCAAATTATATTAAAAGGCTATTGAATAAACCATCAACAGCCTTGATTACACCGAATTAGGAAAATGATTACACAGATATTTTAAGGAGTTTTAATCTGTGTAATCTAACCTTTTATCTATGTAATCAGAGATTGTTGAATTTTTCAACAATCTGTTAATAAACAATCCCATACAAGAGCAGTTGCTGATTAACAAAATTGATTGTTGCTTCTACTTCATTATCAAAATCCCCGGCGCATATCACCATGGCTTGCAAAATTCCAAATTTAATCAGCGGTATTAGGTCTGTTCCTTCAGGAAGTATAATCCCATACATGGCAAAAAAACCTATTGCAAGCTCTGCCCAGTCTTCGGAAATAAGCTGTATTGCTGTTGCCTCATCCTGCATAAGCGCCTGTCCATAGAGTATCATCCTCTTTCTAAACTCCATCTCTGTGGATGCAATAATCTTAGCTGCTTCAAGATAGCTTATATCTGCATAATCCGAAAACTCCTCTGCATACGCCTTGACCATGAAAAGGGGAAGCTCTGGACTGCGGAGTATTGCAGAGGCTGCCACCTTTAGGCCTGTCAAGGGGGCTCTCCTTTTTATTAATAAATCTACACCGCTTTCTACAAGATTATGCGCGACCTCCATTGCAACAGGATCTGGCAATTGCAGAGCTTGATATTCAGGAACCTGTTCCAGTATTGATTTTAGTATCTTTGCCTTTGCAATTATATAACCCTCATTCTGACCAAAGGTAAGACCAGAATGATGCGCTGTGAAATCTGCTCCCCACATATCATTGTGGCTTACAAAGCCATAGGCAAGGGATTTCCCCTGCCTTGTCCTTGCTATGCCCCAGACCCTTAGGAACTCATTATGTGTCTGATAATACAAATAGCCCATATAGGCAGGGTAATTAAACATATAATTGAATACATCATTTGCCATGCCGCCGTATATCTCATTCAGATTCCTAAGCTCCTCTCTTTTGCCAATATGGTCGTCAAGATATGCATGTGTTGCTGAACCCCATGAAAATACTGTTGAAGGCAAAAAAACCAATGCAATAAACATTGTCCATGCAATTATTAATTTTTTCTTCATCTTTTAACCCTCCTTTAAAAATATAGTGTTAAGTTGTACGCCAAAAGACGTAAGAAAAAAAACTTATGATATCAATTAATAAGAATTGAAAAGGTAAGGGTTTAAATGGCTTCATTCCTGCCCCCTTTCTTTAAGAAGGGTTTTAGAAACTTAAACTTTAAACCTAAAAATTGTAAGTACTTGTGAAAGGCATGTCAGAAATAGAGTGTCCAGTCTCCTTGAACACTCTTTTATACTATTAAAATAATGCAATAATCATTCCATAATTTTTTCTTTTATAAATTCTTAAATTTCAATATGTTAGGAATTTATTAATGTAGGTAATTTATAGGATGAGTGTCTATTCTGTCATCTTAAACCTATAAATTTGTAGGAATGACCTTTTGCCAATGGTTTTTCTCAAAGAAATCAATAAAATATCAGATTAAAATAATTTGACCCTAATCAATGACACTTTATGCCTCTTAATGACATAATTGACACAAGGGAAAATCATTTTTCAATATTTTTTTGGTGTTAAGAATATTATACTGCTAAAAGCATGCGGGAATGACACTTATGGTTATTTTAGAGTTTTTCAACAGCCTGTTAAATACCAGAAACTGACTGTGGTTGACTTTTTATGTGATAACTGTTATTGTTAGTTAAATTTTTGATAGGAGGATTAAAATGTTTGGTCTTGGTATTTGGGAACTTGTTATAATCCTTTTAATAGTCCTTCTTGTATTTGGCGCGAGCAAGATCCCTGAGATTGGCAAGGGGCTTGGTAAAGCCATAAAGGGCTTTAAGGAATCAGTAAAGGAAGAGCAAAAGGACATAGAAGAGTCTAAAAAGATAGATGCAGAAAAAAAGGATGAGTAATGGCAAAGGTAAAGAGCTTTTACGCCTGCCAGAGCTGCGGCTATCAGACGCCAAAATGGCTCGGCAGATGCCCTGACTGCGGAGAGTGGAATACCATTACAGAAGAAAAAGAGATGCCTGCTGCGCAGCGTAGTTTTACCTCTGATATCTTACAGAGCGAAATAAGCAGTTCAGATATAAAACCCCAGCCTATTAAAGATATCCCGATCTCAAAGGAGAACAGATTTACAACCGGCATAGGAGAATTTGACCGAGTGCTCGGCGGCGGCCTGGTTGCAGGCTCTGTTGTTCTTATCGGCGGCGACCCTGGCATTGGAAAATCAACCCTTTTGCTTCAGGCAGTTAATAAGATAGCGTCAAGATTCGGCGCAGTCCTATATGTCTCTGGCGAGGAGTCTCAGGCGCAGATAAAGATGCGCGCAGAGAGGCTCGGTGTAACATCAGACGGCTTATTAATATTATCAGAGACATTGTATGAAAATATTGTCAGATACGCTGCTGAGATAAGACCAAAGGCAGTTGTCATAGATTCTATCCAGACGCTTTACACATCCCAGCTTCAGTCAGCTCCTGGAACAGTGAGTCAGGTGCGCGAGGTTGCAGGCCAGCTTACCTTTTTTGCA
>CAKKRA010000366.1:7248-12540 GCA_919902475.1 Nitrospiria bacterium | reverse complement strand
AAGGATTACATGGTTAAAATATTGCCTGAGACGCCTACTGTTTCAGACAGCATTATTGCTGAGGTAAAGATTGGAGATAAAGAAAGGCTTTCAAGCAAATTAAATTTTGTTTGGGAGAAAAATAATCAGGAGATAAAGGAATTTAATTCCCAGAGGATTGACGGCAGCAGCCTGAAAAGAGGCGATGTTATAAGGGTAAAGATAATACCTGAGGGCGGAGATGCAAAAGGAGAGGTCTTTTATTCAGAACCCGCTGTTATACAGAATGTTTTGCCAATTGTTAAGTCTATAAAAATTAAGCCTGATAAAAAAGATATAAGCAAAAAGGATACTGTAACTGCAATTGTAGAGGCAAAGGATGCAGACAGCGACGCGGTATCATTTAAATACCAGTGGATAAAAAACGGGGCGGCGGATATTGAAGGCGCTAATTCAAACAGCCTCTCACTTGTTAATTATAAGCGCGGGGATTTTGTTAATTTAAAAGTAACAGCAAATGACGGGATTGCAGACAGCGAGCCTCTAATATCAGGCCCTGTTACAATTATCAATACACCTCCTCAGATAACATCTCAGCCGCCGGCAGCGGTGAGTGGTTATCAATATGGCTATAAGGTGTCTGCTGTGGATGCAGATAACGATGCCCTAAAATATTCATTGATAAAAGCCCCAGCAGGCATGACTATTTCAGCTTCAGGTGAAATTAAGTGGAATATTACAGAAGGAGATGAGGGCTCGCATAGAGTGGAGATTGTTGTTGAAGACGGCAACGGTGGGCGGACAGAGCAAGGTTATTTATTATCAATTAAATTACCAAGGTAGGTGATATTATGCGAAAGACAAAACTTGTAAGGTGCACCCTTGCCAGAGAGGGCGATAGTTTGGGAGAGGATGACGGCAATGTCCGCTATGTCCCTTTAGAGGAGTTTAAGCTCTGGAGTTTTCTGATGGAGAATAAGCACGGCTTCAAGATAAAAAAGGCAGAGGCGTCCCTCTGGTTTGATAATGATGTGTATGAGGACTGGCAGAAGAATTATCAAAAAGAGAGGCTGGAGCCTGTGAAGGAGCTTGTAATCAACTGGTATTCGCCTGCTGATGACGCTGTCCTGCCTATAAGGAGATATATATCAGAAAAGGACTTTGAACGTGTTAAAGACATCTTAATGAACCACTATCCTGATACAGTTATCTATGAGGGTAAAAGCGAATATACAATGAAAGAGGTTGAAGAACGGCAGGGTTACTTTGTAAGAAAGGCAGGGTAAAAAGTTATTAAGGATCTCATAATTGAATTGACATGGATTAGAAAATCTCCCCTTGCCCCTCTTTGCCAAAGAGGGGTGACACACCCCTTAATCCCCTCTTAATAGAGGGGAAATTCCTCCCTTTACAAAAGTGTTCGCCCTTTTTTATTGCTTTTTTTCAAGTCTGTTATATGGTAAAATAATAACAATACAATTAATGTCATTCCCGCAGAGTTTCTGAGCGGGAATCCAGAAATAGACAGAACTGGATTCCTGCTAAATACACGCAGGAATGACGATATAAGAGGTATAAGGGCAATAACCTTTGGAAAAGACCGTAATCACAAAAATAAGATTATCTGAAAATATAGATTTGCCTGCCTTTTATGGAAGCCATGACGCAAATCTAAAGCTCATGGAAGAACTTTTTGATGTAAGGGTTGTGGCAAGGGGGGATGAGCTGTCTGTTGAAGGCGCTGCAGAGGCAGTGGAGAAGATAGAAAACCTGATTGCAGATATAAACGAAATGGCAGAAGGGGGGTTCTCCTTAAAGCATGAGGATGTTGCCTTTGCCATAAACTCTGTTAAAAGAGAACCAAAGGTCTCTGTAAAAAAGGTTTTCTTAGACACTATCCCTGTATCATCAAAAAAAAGGTTTATCACACCAAGGTCTGCTAATCAACGCAAATATGTTGAAGCAATACGCAGGAATGATATTGTAATTGGCATAGGCCCTGCTGGAACAGGCAAGACATATCTTGCCATGGCAATGGCTGTCTCAGCGCTGGTAAAAAAAGAGGTGAGCAGGATTGTGCTTGCAAGGCCTGCTGTTGAGGCAGGAGAGAAGCTCGGTTTTCTACCCGGAGATATATTTGAAAAGGTGCATCCCTATCTAAGACCGTTGTATGACGCCCTCTTTGATATGATGGAGTTCGACAAGGCAAACAGGCTTATAGAGCGCGGCACAATAGAGATTGCGCCGCTTGCATTCATGCGCGGCAGGACACTGAATGACTCTTTTGTTATACTTGATGAGGCCCAGAATGCAACATCTGAGCAGATGAAGATGTTTCTCACAAGACTCGGATTCAATTCAAAGGCTGTTGTTACAGGCGATATTACACAGGTTGATCTGCCCCGTGAGCGGGTCTCCGGACTGATCGAGATTCAGGAAATCTTGAGCAGTGTAAAGGGCATTAAATTTGTATATTTCTCAGAAAGGGATGTTGTAAGGCATAAGCTTGTCCAGCAGATAGTCAAGGCATATGAAAGGCACTTAGAAAAGATTGGGAAGGACAAAGGAGATTCGCGCAGATGAGCTTTAAGATAAATCTAAACTGGATTAATAAAATAGCAGAAGACAGATTGTGGCCGGCTTTACTCCTTGGGATTTCAATTGTGCTTCTTTTGAGTTTTCTCCTTATTCCGGGCGGCATCTTTTCCACTCCAAGATTAATAGTTGGAGATGTTGTTCAGAAAAGCATAAAGGCGCCCCTTGATTTGACAGTGCATGACGCTGCAACAATAAAAAAGAACCAGAAAAAGGCTGAGGAGTCTATTCTTACCATATACGATTTTGACGCAAATGCCGCTGTTCAGATAGAGGCAAAACTTGCTTCAGGCTTTGAGGATATGCGTATTGCATCAGCAGAATTTAAAAAAGGCGAGATCAATGCAAAGGCGCTTAAGGCAAGAGAGGTGGCTTTTGTTGAAAAGCTCGGAATCCCTGTATCTGCTGCCACACTTAAGGCTCTTCTTTCAATAGACTACAATAAGGATGCGCAGGATAAGATAATAAGGATATTGACCTCAGTAATGGAAAAAGGGATTGTTGCAGACAGATACTTTCTTGAGGCTGATAAGGAAAAGGGGATAATTATCCGTACAATCAGCGACAGCAGAGAAAGTCATGTCAGAAATCTATCTAATATCCTTGATGTTAAAGAGGCAAACCAGCAGATGCTCAGCCTTGCTGCATCTCTTTTTCCGGCTTCCAATAATGCCATTAAAAATGCCGCCTCTGAGCTCTGCGCTAAAATGCTCGGCCCGAATCTCATGTTTAACAAGATTGAGACAGAGGCGCGGAAGAAGGAGGCGGCTGCCAATGTAAAGCCGCTCTTTTATAAGATAAGGAAAGGCGAGACAATATTAAAAAACGGCCAGAGGGTTACAGAGGAGCATATAACAATCCTTGAGGAAATCAACAAATATCAGAAAAAGAGCTATCTCTTTCAGGTCTTTTTTGGCATTATTCTTATTGTCTCTTTAATAATCTATACCTTTTACAGGGATATAATGAGGTATAAAAACTATCTTCCCTTTGACCTGTCAAAATTCATACTGATGGGAACACTTGTTGTCGGCAATGTTGCTATAACAAAATTTTTCTATTTCCTGTTAGGCGCATTTGCTGAAAAGTATGAGTTTATAAATAACACAGATATTATATTCGCCATTCCTGTTGTAATAGGCCCGATGCTTACTGCTATTTTATTTGATATACACATTGCCATTGTCTTTTCTTTTATAAACAGCCTCTTTATGGGAATGTTGATAAGGGAGGAGCAGTTTTATGTCCTCTTCTCATTTATTGGCGGCATTGTAGCTGCGTTCAGCGTTATTCAATGCAAGAAAAGGTCTGCGCTGCAGAAGGCAGGGCTCTTTGTCGGACTCATTAATGTAATCTTGATTATTGCAATAAACCTCTATAATGCCGCCTTGTTTACAATTAAGGGCCCCGTTGATATCGCTTTCGGCATTTCAGGCGGCTTTATTGCATCAACAATAACTGCCGGTCTTTTATCCCTTTTGGAGGCGCCGTTTAAGATAACAACAAATTTTAAGCTCCTTGAATTTCTTGATCTGAATCAGCCGATATTAAGACAGCTCTTTGTTGTAGCGCCTGGGACATATCACCACAGCATGGTTGTAAGCACTTTATCCGAATCTGCAGCAGAGGCTGTTAAGCTTAATCCCCTTCTTACAAGGGTTGCTGCCTATTATCATGATATAGGCAAGATAACCAAGCCTGAATATTTTATAGAGAATCAGATGGGCGGTGTAAACAGGCACGACAAGCTTGCGCCGAGCATGAGCAGCCTTATACTGATTTCCCATGTAAAGGACGGTGTAGAGCTTGCAAAGGAACATAACCTGCCAAAGGAGGTAATTGATATTATCCAGCAGCATCATGGAACTCGGATTGTCACATACTTTTACAAAAAGGCTCAGGAAGGACACAACCCAAGCCTGCCGCCTATCAATGAAATGGACTACAGGTATCACGGCCCGAAGCCTCAGACAAAGATTGCAGCAATAATTATGCTTGCTGACGCTGTTGAAGCTGCATCACGGCTTTTGATAGAGCCGACGCCGTCGCGGATTTCTAATCTTGTTGAAAAGATTGTAAAGGATATTTTTATTGACGAGCAGTTGAATGAGTGCGACCTGACATTAAAAGACCTCCGTGCTATAACAGAAAGCTTTACAAAGTCGCTGACAGGCATATTCCATCACAGGATAGATTATCCGGGCATGAAGATTTCAGATTACGGTGAGGATGATGAGGATACTGATAAAAAACAGACAGAGAAGGATAAAGGTAAGGTTAGAGAGATTAGAAGGATTAACACGAAAGGCTCTGCAGGCTCTGGGGCTTACTGATGCTGAAGTGAGCATACTCTTTATCAACGACACCCAGATGCAGGGGCTAAACAGGGAATACCGCGGTAAGGATAAGACTACAGATGTCCTTGCCTTTTCAATGAGAAATGGCCAATACCCTGATATAAATCCTGCCATCCTCGGCGATATAGTCATCTCTCTGCCAACAGCAGAAAGGCAGGCAAAGGAAAAGGGACACGGAATTTATGAAGAGATTGCTGTTCTGCTAATTCACGGCATTCTGCATCTGATTGGATATGATCATACAAGGGGGAGAAAAGAGAATCTGCGAATGCGCAAAAAGGAGAGGGAGCTGTTAAAGCGCTCTAATCGAAGATAAGACCCCCTCACCCTAACCCTCTCCCACAAGGGGAGAGGGGACTAT
>CAKKRA010000366.1:0-7238 GCA_919902475.1 Nitrospiria bacterium | reverse complement strand
TCTCCCCTCCCTTGATGGGAGGGGACTAAGGGGAGGGTGAATATAGATAACCAGCAGCCCTTTTGAAAGATTGATGGAATTAAAAGTAGATGAAACCCAAAAACTGGTTTGAAAGCATTAATCTTGCAATTGAAGGAATACTGTATGCAGCTAAGACCCAGAGGCACATGCGCTATCACTTTTGGGTTGCTGCTGCTATCTTAATCTTCAGCCTATTTCTTAATATCACAAAACTGGAGTTTCTCATCCTCGCCTTTGCTATCCTTTTTGTCCTCTTTGCAGAGATGATAAATACTGCTATTGAAGCTACAGTAGACCTTTTATCACCCTCCTATAGCAAGCTTGCTAAGATTGCAAAAGACACTGCAGCAGGCGCAGTGCTGATTGCATCTATCGGCGCTGTTGTAACAGGCTACTTAGTCCTTTATCCTCACATAAAAGAGCCCTTTACAAAGGGAATAGAATTTGCTAAAAACAGCCCTGAGCATATCACCTTTATTGCGCTGGTGGTTGTTATAATAGCTGTGATAATGAGTAAGGCCTACTCAAAGAAAGGGAGGCCGTTATACGGCGGTATGCCAAGCGGTCACGCAGCAGTTGCATTTGCCATCTGGATCGCTGTTACA
This sequence comes from Nitrospiria bacterium, assembly GCA_919902475.1. Classification (GTDB taxonomy): domain Bacteria; phylum Nitrospirota; class CAKKRA01; order 9FT-COMBO-42-15; family 9FT-COMBO-42-15; genus 9FT-COMBO-42-15. The sequence continues at coordinate 6,612 of CAKKRA010000366.1, read as the reverse complement.
CTTATTACACGAAACGCCCTAATTGCAATACTGATATTTATCCTTGCAGGGGTAATAAGCCACAGCCGTATTGCATTGGGCGCGCATACAGTATTTGAGGTAATCCTCGGCGCATTTTTTGGCGCATTGATTACACTGTTTTTGTTTCAGTTATTTGGATAAATTATGTCTTTTCAAGCGATATTGCAGCCATTAATAAAGGATGTTGAAGGCGCTATAGGCATCATCTTTGTTGATGCTGACGGCGAGGCAGTAGACCACTATTCAAGAATACCTGAGTATGATATGAAGCTGTTAGGCGCCTATAAGAGCATTATAATAAAAAATATTCAGGAAACCTCGGACAGGCTTGAGCTCGGCGGGATAAGAGAGATTGTAATTTTTCTTGACGAAGCTGTCTTAATCCTTTCCCCTGTTGCTGAAGGCTATTTTTTGCTGCTCTTTATGCAGCCTGAGTCAAATCTTGGAAAGGGCATCATGAAGCTTAAAGATGCAATTAAAAAGGTTAGAGAGGAATTATAAAGTGGCTGTCTTAGATATCTTTAGAAAAGGTTTGGAAAAAACAAAGGGCGGTTTTGTAACAAAGGTTGAATCCCTTCTGCTTGGCAAGAAGCAGATAGACAAGGGGCTGCTTGACGAGCTTGAAGAAATACTTATAAGCGCAGATGTTGGCGTTAAAACAACTACAGCGCTTATAAAAAAAATTGAGGAAAGGCTTCAGAGAAAAGAGCTTGATGACCCGGCAAGACTGATTGCCTGTTTGAAGGATGAGATAAGGAACATATTCAGCAAGATTGACAACGGACTAAATATAGAATCTTCAAAACCCTTTGTAATACTTGTTATTGGCGTAAATGGTGCGGGAAAAACCACAACAATAGGCAAGCTCGCGCATAGATATAAGAAGGAAGGCAAAAGCGTTCTCCTTGCTGCTGGCGATACATTCAGGGCTGCTGCTATTGAACAGCTTGAGGCATGGGGCAGCCGTGTTGGCGCTGATGTAATACGGCAAAAGCCAGGGGCAGACCCATCAGCAGTTGCCTTTGATGCAGTCTCTGCTGCAAAACAGAGGGGGACAGATGTCCTTATAATTGACACTGCAGGAAGGCTTCATACAAAGGTGAATCTAATGGAGGAGCTAAAAAAGGTTAAGAGGACTATTGGAAATGTATTGATAGGCGCGCCGCATGAAACACTCCTTGTTTTAGATGCAACTAACGGTCAGAATGCAATCTCACAGGCAAGACTCTTTAATGAAGGCATCGGCGTAAGCGGTTTGATAATAACAAAGCTGGACGGCACTGCAAAAGGCGGGATTATAATAGGAATAGTTGATGAATTTAAGATACCGATTAGAATGGCAGGCATGGGCGAGGGACTGGATGACCTGATAGATTTTAACGCTGATGCGTTTGCAGATGCATTATTTGCTAAATAATCGTTGACAGACCATTTGTCCCGTTCATGGTCAGTGAAAGCGGATTGGAATTAAAATTATTTATAATATCTGATGAGTATGATATCACCCTGTTTTTACCCTGCGTCTTTGCTGCATACATTGCCCTGTCTGCATTATTTATAAGCTCTAACATTTCTCCAGCATCATCAGGATATGTGGCGAGGCCAAGGCTTATGGTAAACTCGCCATTTGGCTGCGTCTCTTCCATTGGATAATAGGTCTTTTCAACCTCTTTTCTTATCCTCTCTGCAATTATATTTGCCTCGTCCTTTTCTGTCTGCGGGAGGATTACTGCAAATTCCTCGCCTCCGAATCTTGCCACAACATCCATTGTCCTTACAGCATTTCTAATGCAGGATGCTGTAATCCTTAAGCCCTCATCACCAACAAGGTGGCCGTTCATGTCATTATAATTTTTGAAATTATCTATATCCAGAATTATGAGAGAGAGCGGATACTTATACCTTTTTGACCTCTCAATCTCTTCTGTAAGACGCTCCTGAAAATATCTGCGATTAAGCAGTTCAGTAAGCTGGTCTGTAATAGATATCTTCTTTAATACCTCTGACTTGTTATAATATTCAGAACGTTCAATTGCTATTGATGCATGTGTTGCAAAGGAAAGGAGGAGATTTAAATCATCCTCTGAAAATACCTCTCCTGTAATCTTGTCTGAGATATTCAGCACGCCGACAATCCTTGAGTTTATTTTTAACGGAATTGAAATAAACGAACGCGTCTTATACCGCGGCCGGCTCTTCTTTCCAAAACGCTCGTCTCTTTCTATATCTTCAACAACAATGGGCAGTCCTTCCTTTAGCACCCATCCTGCGATGCCTTCGCCCGGCTTTATTCTGAACTGCTCAACAATCTTTTCATGGAATCCTTTTGTTGCCTTTATAGCAAGTTCAAGCTTTTCTTCGTCATATATCATTAAGGAACCCTGTGATGCCTTTGTCAGCTCCGTTGATTTTTCAAGTATAACCTGCAGGAGTTTGTCAAAGTCAAGCGTAGAGCCGACTGCCTTGTTTATCTCCATTAAGATAGAGAGGTTTTTAAGCTTTTCCTGAAGCTCTGACTTCAGCTTCAGATTCTCAAGGACAAGGGCAACCTGATTGCAGAATGACGCAATTATCTTTTTATCATCCTCTGACATATCAGTATTGAATATGGCTATCAATCCGCTGACACCCTCTCCCTTAAAAAGAGGAAATATATGAAGTGATTGAATCTCTGCGGGGAGGCCTGTTTCCAGGATTTCAAATCTATTTCTTGTAGAGACTGCCTTATGCTCCTTCATTATCTGGCCAAAGATGCCTTTTTTTGCATCTGTTGTATAATTTAAAACAAGATCCTCCCTCTGGCCGAATGACGTCTTGGTCTTAAATATCCCCTCATCCGAAGCCCAAAGCATTATAGACGCTGTATTAACATCAAAGAGTATGCCGAGTACATTTAATATCATGCCGTATATCTCATAATGAGAGATATCAAAGCTCAGGTCAGTGCTGACATTAAAAAGCGTCAAAAGCTGTGAGAATTTGTGCTTGAATATATTCTGAGAGTATGTATTCTTCAGCATATTGTTAGCGCTGGTATTAATATACCTGCATGATAGCTTTAAGGACATGCTGTCGCTGAACTTGAGGTCTTTGTTAAGGCTGAGAATCCGTGCCCTGTCTATTCCCAGTGAATCTACATTTTTTATAAAGGCAGTAAAATCCCTGTAGGAAAAGAATGTATGGCCGCCTAATATTACTATCTGATGTTTTTCATCAAGTATAATCGGCGCGGTAAAGCTGTATAGATTGGCGTGGCACTTAAATAGAAAAGGCTCTTTTTTTCTGACTGCTTCTTTTATACTCTTGCCGCAGTAGTCATTACACAGCGATGCGCCTATTGCAGTCTCCTTTACAATCCTGCATATATTATTTTCATTGCTTGGACGGCATAGCAGTCTTCCATCGGCATCTGAGATTGACACCTCATATCCAATAATAGAGGAAAGGCTGTCCTGTACCTGCAGCCAGGTGGATATTTCTAATAGGTCTGTTAAAGATTGTGGAGAAGTGATATAATTCATAATATTTTCATTTCAAAAGTGTATTAAGGCTACTACAATTTTGGATATTGTTCAAGAAAAAACTATATCCTTATAACAGATTATATGTATCCACCATGTATATAGCAAGAGTAGTGCCAGAACCTAATGTATTGAAATCATTAGAATTTATAAAATACATTATGAAAGGGATTTGCCATAATTGGTATTTTATGTAGCAAAATAGGAAAAATTATTCCTATAGGAGATTAGTGTGGTTTTTAAGCTTTTTTCAGATTTTAAGCCCCGCGGAGACCAGCAGAAGGCAATCAATGCCCTTACAGAGGGGGTCTTAAAGGATGCGAGACACCAAACACTCCTCGGTGTTACAGGCTCTGGCAAGACCTTTACAATGGCAAATGTTATTGTCAATGTGAATAAGCCTGCACTTGTGATTGTCCATAACAAGACCTTGGCTGCGCAGCTCTTTAACGAATTTAATGCCTTCTTTCCTGAAAATGCTGTTGAGTATTTTGTCAGCTACTATGACTATTATCAGCCAGAGGCATATATACCTCAGACAGATACATACATAGAAAAGGACTCATCCATAAATGACGCAATCGACAGGATGAGGCACTCTGCAACATCATCTTTATTTGAAAGGAATGACGTTATTATTGTTGCCTCTGTGTCCTGCATATACGGCCTCGGCTCTCCAGAGGCATATCACAACATGCTCCTTTTTCTTGAAGAGGGGATGGAGATGGACAGGGACAAGATATTATCAAAGCTCATTGAGATCTTGTATGAAAGAAATGATATTGACTTTCACCGCGGCACTTTCAGGGTAAGGGGAGATATAATAGAGATATTTCCAGCCTCATCTAATGACAACTGCATCAGGGTAGAGATGTTTGGCGATACTGTTGAGGCCATTTATGAAGTAGACCCGTTGAGGGGCCAGAAATTAAGTCGTCTGCCAAAGATTGCAGTTTATCCAAACAGCCACTATGTAACGCCGAGACACAGGCTTGAGATTGCTATGGAGGGGATTAAAAGAGAACTCGCTGACAGGATAAAATACTTTGAAGACAAAAATATGCTCGTTGAGGCGCAGAGGATTAACCAAAGAACGAGCTTTGATTTGGAGATGATTAAAGAGATAGGCTACTGCCACGGCATTGAAAACTATTCAAGGCATTTAAGCGGCAGAAAAGAGGGCGAGCCTCCGCCAACGCTGATTGATTATCTTCCAAAGGATTCCCTGATAATCATAGACGAAAGCCATGTAACAATACCGCAAATTACAGGGATGTGGGCAGGCGACAAATCAAGGAAGAAGAGCCTTGTTGAGTACGGCTTTAGGCTTCCATCTGCTTACGACAACAGGCCCCTGACCTTTGTAGAGTTTGAGAAGGCTGTAAATCAGGTGGTCTATGTATCTGCAACACCAGGGCCTTATGAACTTAAGCAAAGCGAGGAAAAGGTTGTAGAGCAAGTTATCAGGCCAACAGGATTAATGGATCCAAGGATTACTATAAAACCTGCTGCAACACAGGTTGATGACCTTCTTACAGAGATAAAAAAGCGGGTTGAAAAGAAAGAGAGGGTGCTTGTAACCACTTTGACAAAAAGGATGGCAGAGGATCTGACAGAATATTATCATGACATCGGCATCCGTGTTCAATATCTCCATTCAGAGATTGAGACGCTTAAAAGGGTAGAGATTATCCGCAATCTCCGTGCAGGCGAATTTGATGTATTGATTGGGATAAATCTATTAAGAGAAGGGCTTGATCTGCCAGAGGTCTCTCTTGTGGCAATCCTTGATGCAGATAAAGAAGGCTTTCTTCGCTCATTCCGCTCTTTGATACAAACAGCAGGCCGTGCAGCAAGGCATGTATCCGGCGAGGTGATTATGTATGCTGATGTAATCACCAATTCAATCAAGCAGGCAATTGATGAAACAGAGCGGAGAAGAAAGATTCAGATGGAATACAATAAGGCAAATAATATTACGCCAGAGGGCATAAAGAAGGGTATCTATGATCTGCTTAGCGATATTGCAGAGAGGGACTACTATACTGTGCCGCTTGTGAAGGAGGGTGAGGCAGAGTATATACCTGATTCAGAGCTGCCCGCAATAATCAAGAGCCTTGAAAAGGAGATGAAGGATTCAGCAAAAAACATGGAATTTGAAAAGGCAGCAAAGTTACGGGACAGGATAAAGGCATTGAAGGAGAGGGGGATGGAGATCGGCGTTAAGTAAGGGCGAGGCGCCGCCTCGCCCCCTATAATGATTTACATCTTAGGATTGTTTATACAAATAAACTCCAATAATCATCCCCAAGATGCTCATCAGATTAATTGAGAATGTAAACCCTATTGTAAAGGTAATAATCCTTATATTCAGCGTAAATGCAGGGTCAATGCCGATTTTAAAGGCTTTAAGAAAGATATTTCTTAAAGGCCCCTCTGGCGCTACTATGCCGAGTATCTCGCCGAGTATGCTTCCCAAAAATGCGCCTAAAAGAATAAATACAAGAAATATCCAGAAATTTCTCTGCAAGAGTGCCATGTCTTACCCCCGTGTTTGATTCAATCATAAAAGGTTTATAAGGCAACGAAGTAAAAAGCTCCAGATGCGAGGCCGAAGCGACAACGCAGCAGATGGACTTTTTACAAAGTTGCTACATATTTTGAAATCAGGTCTCCTACCTCTGTCGTACTCATCCCCATCTTGCCGGCGCCGAGGTTTTTAATATCCTTGCTCACTGCCTTCATCACAGCCTTTTCAATATCCAATGCTGCATCTTCTTCTCCGATATGCTCCAAGAGCATTCCGCCAGCGCATATTGCAGCAAGGGGATTTATTACATTCTTTCCAGTATACTTTGGCGCAGAGCCTCCTATAGGCTCAAACATGGATGTGCCCTGCGGATTTATATTTCCGCCGGCAGCAATGCCCATTCCCCCCTGAATCATAGCGCCAAGGTCAGTAATAATATCACCGAACATATTGTCAGTAACAATAACATCAAACCATTCAGGGTTCTTTACCATCCACATGGTTGTTGCATCAACATGGGCATAATCTGTTGTTATATCC
>CAKKRA010000365.1 GCA_919902475.1 Nitrospiria bacterium | reverse complement strand
TGTCTGCAAGTTTTTCCACCCTGTGCATCACGCCAACAGTAACCCTCTTGCTGCATACAGGGCAGAGGTAGTTGTGGCTTATGGTCTCCTCCGGTGTAAGGCTTGCTCCGCACAGCCTGTGTCCGTCATAATGATATTTGCCTTCTTCAGGGAAAAACTCTATGGTTCCTTTAAAACCCCTTTTTGTTTTAATTGAAGCCATCATTGCCTTGTAAGAGATATCTGTGTCAAATATATTTGCCTCACGGCCTATTTTATTTGGCGAGTGCGCATCGGAATTTGATATCAACGTTATCCTGTCGAGCGCAGAAAGCCTCCAGTTCATCAAAGGGTCTGACGAAAGGCCTGTTTCTATTGCATGGATATGAGGAGTCAGCTCCTCAAAACATTCCTCAAGGGCATCAAAGCCGGATTCAGAGCCGAACACAGAAAAATGCGGGGTCCATGCATGCGCAGGCACAAGCACGGCATCAGGAGACGCATCCATAACTATTTTTAAGAGCTCCTTTGCATTGAGGCCGAGGATGGGTCTTCCATCTGCATTGAGATTTCCTATCTTAGAAAGGCGGAGGTTTATTTTTGCAGCATCAGTAAAGTCAGGGACAAATATGAGGGAGTGTATCTTTCTGGTTTTTCCATTTTTGCTGTAGATGCAGCTTATCTCAGCAGTGAGTATGAAAGAAACATCTGCCTTGCAGGAATCTGGGATGTCATCTGTTTGAAATTCCTTTTTAAGCGAAAAGAGGCCGCTGCCTTTCGGCTCAAGCTTTTCATTCAGCTCTTTAAACCATCCGGGATGCGTGAAATCGCCTGTGCCAATTACAGCAATGCCTTTGATTTGCGCCCATTTCCAGATATTTTCAGGAGACATATTCGGGCTGGTTGCCCTTGAGTATTTTGAATGGATATGTAAATCAGCAATAAAACGCATGACGGATTATAGCATGATGATATAATTTAAAGAAGCGCAAAATTATTCATTGCAGAATATCTATTTTTGTTGATTTATGTCTTTGGTATCCATATAATTAAAAAAAAGGAGGCATGATTTGACACTTGAAGAAAAAATCGGTCAGTTATTAATCTGCGGGTTTGACGGTTTAAAGCCGTCCGATGAGATAAAAGGGCTTATCAAAGATTATCATATCGGCGGCGTGATACTCTTTAGCAGGAATATCAAAGACCCTGTGCAGACAGCGAAGCTCTGCAACAGCCTGCAGAAGATTTCAAAGACACCGCTTTTTATCTGTGTTGATCAGGAAGGTGGAAAGGTCAGCAGGCTTCCAAAACCGTTTACGCAGTTTGCAGGGAATGCAGCGATTGGTAAAAGCAATTCTGTAAAGCTTGCCTATGCCTTTGGCGAAATCACAGCAAAGGAGCTTAAGGCAGTCGGCATCAATACCAATTTTGCGCCTGTCCTTGATGTAAATACCAATCCTGATAATCCGGTTATTAATGAACGGGCATTCAGTGACAACCCAAACAGCGTTAGCAGGTTCGGCCTTGCTGTAATAGCAGGTCTGCAAGACAATGGCGCTATTGCCTGCTGCAAGCACTTTCCGGGGCATGGTGATACATCATTAGACTCTCATTATCAGCTTCCTGTTGTTGAGCACAAAATTGAAAGACTAAATGAGATAGAGCTGCTGCCCTTTAAACATGCAGCAGAGAATGACGTTGCCGCAATTATGACTGCCCATGTTCTATACAAAGGCCTTGATGAAAAGTATCCTGCCACGCTTTCAAAAAAGATAATCCACGACCTTTTGCGAAAAGAAATTGGATTTAACGGTCTGGTTATAACCGATGACCTTGAGATGAAGGCAATTTCTGACAATTACGCAGTTGGCGAGGCTGCGATCGGAGCGCTCTCTGCTGGCGCTGATATCATCCTTGTTTGCAAGGAACACAGAAAGCAGAAAGAAGCGTTTGAGGCTATTTTAAAAGCAGTCAAGGACAAAATCATTTCAGAAAAAAGGATTGACGAATCCATAGAGAGGATAACCGCTGTAAAAAAGAGGTATCTCAAAGATACAATAACTGATGAGAAGAAGATAAAGGATATTGTTGGAATTAAAGAATACAGGAATATTGCAAGCGAGATTATTTCTTAAATGCGCTTTCCTTTATGAATTCCTTAAATAATGCCTCTGCCTCCCTGCTCTTTTTGTATAATGCCTCAGGATGCCACTGAACGGCTATTGCAAACCTGTGGTTTGTGCTTTCTATCCCTTCAATTACACTGTCTTCTGCAACTGCATTTACAGCCAAGCCTTTGCCAACATCCTTTACTGCCTGATGATGTGTGCTGTTGACCATTGATGATTTGCTGTTTATTATCCTGAATAATTTACTGTCATCCGTAATCTTTATACTATGGGATGTATTCTCCTTCGTTTTCTTCTGCTGGTGGTTTATAGCATCCTTTAACTGTGTCGAAATATCCTGATATAATGTGCCTCCTGTCAGGACATTTAAAAGCTGCATGCCTCCGCAAATGCCTAATACAGGCATATCCTTGTCAAGGGCATGCTTTGCCATTGCCATTTCAAAGGCAGTCCTCTCTTCCTTAATCTCACCAATCTTACTGGAGAACTCTTCTCCATAATATCGCGGGTCTATATCAAAATTGCCGCCTGTAATCAGCAGGCCGTCAATCATCTCGGTATAATGCTCAATCAATTCACTGTTTGCTGTAATTGGAAGAAGAAGCGGTATGCCGCCGTTCTCTTCAATTGCATTTATATAGGCCTCTCTTAGGAATATATAAGGGTCATTTTGTCCCTTTGTCTTTGAAGGCATCTCTCCGAAATCTGTTGTAATGCCTATTACAGGCATATTTTCAATCTTCTTTGTAGATACATCCACAAGGCTCTGGAACATATCCTTTACAGTTTTTGACAGCTCTGTGAATTTTAAAGGCTTTGTAATATAGCCTGATGCGCCGAGCAGAAGCGCCTTTTTCTTGTCATCGCCTGATGCAACTGTGGTAACAATGATAATCGGTGTTACAGTATCATGCATATTGTCCCTGATATGTTCTATTACCTTCAGCCCGTCTGCCCTCGGCATTCTCAAGTCAGTAATTACAAGGTCAAATTTTTCCTTTAACTTTGATATTGCCTCAATGCCGTCTGATGCCTCTGTAATATCGCATTTGATAATCTTCCTTAGCCAGAAGGATAAGAGACGGCGCATAACAGCAGCATCATCTACAACAAGTATCCTTATGCCAGAGAAGTCCTTGAAAATCTTTTCTACTATTTCCATGCCCTCCGGGCTGAGCTCTTTAAACTTTATTCCCATCCCTGAAGGTTCGCCCTCCCCGGCAGCTATCCTGACCACCTCACCTGTGCCTTTTACAGGTTTTGTTGTATCAGGAAAGAGGATATGAAAGTCAACAGACGAGCCGAGTGGCAATGGCTTGTCAGTTTCAATAAATATTCCGCCTTTGCTTATATTAAGCGCATAATCTGCAAGAAAGGCATTCGGGGTCTTGTATTTTACCTGAACCTTTAATGGTATTCTGGGGGATTTTCGTTTTTCTTCCATATTTTCTCCTTATGTCTAATTCTACCTTTTTTATTGTATCTGTCAAGAGCTGGAATATTTTTAAATTCAATTCTAAAGAGGAGTTATTTTTCTCCCCAAGGATTCTGTATAGTGCGTTTTTAAGGCAAAATTTCTTGATGCCCTGTTTCTATATTACATTAATATCATTCGTGAAATAGGTTTAAAAGTAAATGTTAGGCAAGAAGAAAATAATAAATATTGACATACTAAAGCTATAGTATTAATATTTAATAAGATAACATAGCAGCCTAAATCCATTCAAAGAATGGATGCGGGGGACCCGATTACAGGGGCGTATTCCATAAGTTAATGGAAAGGGCACTTCCAGGCCCGAGCCCGTCAGCTAACCTCGTAGGCATTTGGAAGGGCAAAGGCAGAAACAAAAAACCGCTGCGATTGCCAGCGGTTTTTTTATTTCTTCTCCTCCGTTTGCCCGCCTAAAGGAGGATTTTATGTCTCTTAAAAGAATTCTTATTGGCGGTCCGATTGAGACAGTCAAAGAAAAAGATGAGCGCCTCACAAAAACAATGGGGCTTGCAGTATTTTCCTCTGATGCCCTGTCATCAGTAGCATATGGCACAGAAGAGATATTGCTTGCGCTTATAGTAGGTGGAACAGCCTTGTTCCATTATTCACTTCCTATTGCATTTAGTATTGTCATTCTTATAGCTATAGTGGCAACATCTTATTTCCAGACGATTCATGCATACCCTTCAGGCGGAGGGGCATATATAGTTGCGAAAGAAAACCTCGGCGCTTATCCTGGGCTTATCGCCGGAGCAGCGCTGCTTATTGATTATGTCCTTACAGTAACGGTCAGTATTTCTGCTGGTGTCGCTGCTATTACCTCTGCCTTTCCAAACTTAAAGAATCATACGATCGCAATGTGCATTATTGCGATATTGTTTATCATGATTATGAACCTTAGAGGGGTGAGGGAGTCCGGTAGGGTCTTTTCAATTCCTGTTTATCTTTTTATAGGCGGGATATTTTCTCTAATAGCTGTAAGTTATCTGAAATCCTTTTCTATATCTCCCCAGCCGTTGATAGAAATCAAGCCAGCCTCAGATATTGTGCCAATGTTCATAATACTGAAGGCGTTTGCCTCTGGGTGTGCAACGCTTACCGGTATAGAAGCGGTGTCAAACGGCGTCAGGGCTTTTAAGCCGCCTGAGTCCAGAAATGCTGGAATCACGCTTATATGGATGGCAATAATACTTGCCGCGCTTACCATCGGGATTGCATATTTTGCAGACTATTACAGAATACTTCCAAATGAAAATGAAACCGTACTTTCCCAGCTTGCAAGGACAATTTTTTCAAAAGGGGTAATCTACTACACCATACAGTTTTTTACTGCGCTGATACTTATTCTTGCTGCGAATACCTCGTTTGCAGATTTCCCGCGCCTTTCTTCAATAATGGCAGTGGATAAATATCTGCCGAGACAGCTCGGCAATCGCGGCGATAAGCTCGTCTTTTCAAACGGCATACTTATTCTCGGCGTCATGTCAGCGCTTCTTATCGTAATATTCAGCGGCAATACCCACGCCCTGATTCCGCTCTATGCCGTGGGTGTCTTTACTGCATTTACATTGTCGCAGGCAGGAATGGTAAAACATTGGCTGACATTGAGGGGCAAAGGATGGCTTATAAGGATTTTTATAAATGGCATCGGAACGGCTACCACAGCAGTAGTGTTATTTATCATAGCCACGGAAAAATTCACGCATGGCGCATGGATAATCCTGATAGCTATACCGATTCTGGTTTATTTAGAACAAAAGATGCACCGGCATTATATATCAGTCGCCGGGCAGCTTTCCTTAGACAGATGTTTGTCAGGTGTGTCTGAGTTTAAACACCACTCTGTAATTGTGCCTGTAGCCGGCATTCAGCTGGCTGTGCTTAATGCAATCAGATACGCCAAAGCCCTTTCAAGTGATGTAACTGCTGTCTATGTTTCCATAGACCCTGTGGAAACAGAAAAAATCAAATTAAAGTGGGATAATCACTGCATGGGCGTTCCCCTTGCTATACTTGAGTCTCCGTACCGTTCTATTATTAGGCCATTTCTGGAATATATAGAAGAGGTAAAATCTGCACATCCGGAAGGCGTCATAACCGTTGTGCTGCCGGAGTTTGTGCCCTCCCGCTGGTGGCATCATCTCCTCCATAATCAGACAGCTCTTTTTATTAAAGGAGTCCTACTGTTTAAAAGGGGTGTTGTTTCAACCAGCGTCCCATTCCATATTTCTGGTTAAAGGATTGGACATTCTACATATTCCATTGACATATAAAGCTGTTAAATGTTAAAAGATAGCTATGTTGAAAAAAGGGCTTTCAACGCATATCTTTGTATATAATATATTAGATGAGGCGATTGTCAAACAGATAAAAGATGCTGGGTTTGATGCTATTGAGATATGGGGTATGAGGCCGCATTTTGATTATAAGGATAAGAAATGGGCAGAAAAACTCGCCAGACTTCTGAAAGATAACAGCATAAAAGTTGTCTCCTTTCATGCCCCAATATACGAAGAGGTTACACCGCCGGATAAAAGAAAATGGCTCTCTTATTCAAGCAAGGATAATGCTATCAGGCAAAAGGCTATTGATGAGACAAAGCAGGTGATAGATTGTATGGGTTTATTTGGCGCAGGGCATTTGACTGTGCATGGGATGGAAGAAAGAAAA
>CAKKRA010000364.1 GCA_919902475.1 Nitrospiria bacterium | reverse complement strand
TTGACAAGCAGGCAAAGGAAAGATATAAATGTATTAGGACAATCACAAAAGGAGCTGATAAATGGACATTAAAAACAGAGAGGTTCCTGCAGGAAAATTATGCCTGATTTGCAACCCTGACGAGTTTAAGTTCAAGACAACAAAGGAGCTTGTCCAGTGGGATGAGATAATAGGACAGGAGAGGGCAGTTAAGGCAATCAAGTTCGGGCTTGGGATAAAATCTAAAGGCTACAATATTTATGTCTCTGGCTTACCTGGCACAGGGAAGAATACCATTGCAAAGGCAATGATTGAAAAATTATCAAAGGACATGCCTGTTCCTGATGACTGGTGCTATGTATATAATTTTACAGACACTGACAGGCCAAAGACCATAAGCCTCCCTTCTGGATGGGGCAGAGGGTTTCAGAAGGATATGGATGAGTTTATTGAATACCTCACCGCAGAGATACCAAAGCTGTTTGAGAGCAAGGAATATGAAGAACATAAGGGCAAAATTATAGGCGAATATGATAAGGCAAAAGAGGCGCTCTTTAATGATTTAGGCGACAGGGCAAGGGAGCTTGGCTTTCAGATATCAGTATCAAAGACAGGCATCATGAAGATTCCCCTGATAAAGGGCAAGCCTTTGCAGCCGCATGAAATCACCGGCCTTACGAGAGACCAGAAAAGGGAGATTGATGAAAAAGAAAAGAGGGTTGACTCTGAGATAAGGGATTTCTTCAGCAAGATACGGCTCCTTGAGAAAGAGGTAAATGAAAAAATATCAGAGCTTAGCCGCCAGGCTGCAAATTTTGTAATGGCCCCGAGGCTTGAGGAGCTTAAAAATAAATACAGCAAATATGAAAAGGTCTCCAATTATTTAAACGAGGTTCACGAAGATATATTGAATAACCTAACCGATTTTCTTGCGCCTCCAATGCCAGCGCTTCCAATATCTATAGACCTCTTTGACAGAGGCAAGCCATTTACAAAATACAAGGTAAATGTTGTGGTTGATAATCAGAACACAAAAGGCGCGCCTGTTATAGAAGATACCAACCCAACATATAATAATCTAATCGGCAGAATTGAGAGAAAGGCAAAGTTCGGCACATTCTACACAGACTTTACAATGGTAAAGGCAGGCTCTATCCTTCAGGCTAATGGCGGTTTTCTTATTGTTAATGTGCTTGATGTTTTAAGGAACCCATTCTCATGGGATGCATTAAAAAGGATTATAAAAAAGAACGAGGCAAAGATTGAGGATGTTGGAGAGCTATACGGATTTGTATCAGGCGGATTAAAGCCTGAGCCAATACCAGTAAATGTCCGGATTGTTGCAATGGGCAGCCCGCTCTTTTATAATTTACTTTATACTTATGACGAGGATTTTAGAAAAATCTTCAAGGTAAAGGCAGATTTTGATGTTGAGGTAAAATACACAGAAGATATAAAGGATGAATATGCGTACTTTATTGCGCGGCTTTGCGAAAAGGAAAAACTTTTGCATTTTGATAAAGAGGCGGTTGCAGCAGCCATTGAATATGCAGCAAGGCTTGTTGACCATAAGGAAAAGCTCTCTTTAAGATTCAGCGAAATCTGCGACCTGATAAGGGAGTCGCACTTCTGGGCATCAGAGGAAAAGGGCAGTCTGGTCAAAAAAAATCATGTATTAAAGGCAATTGAAGAGAAGGAATACCGTTCAAATCTAATAGAAGAGAAGATTCAGAATCTTATTGAAGAAGGCACCATAATGGTATCTACTGAAGGCGCTGTTGTTGGACAGGTGAATGGGCTGTCAGTATACAGCCTTGGCGACTACGCCTTTGGCAAGCCGTCAAGGATTACTGTAAGGACATATCCGGGCAAGGAAGGGCTTATTAATATTGACAGAGAGGCAAAGCTGAGCGGCAGGATATACAATAAGGCTGTCCTGATTTTATCAGGCTATCTAAGCGGCAGATATGCAATGGAGAAACCTCTGTCGCTTTCTGCAAGCATCTGCTTTGAGCAGAGCTATGGAGAGGTGGAAGGCGACAGCGCATCAGCAGCAGAAGTAGCCGCAGTATTATCAAGTATTGCTGAAATGCCTGTAAAGCAGGAGCTTGCTATTACCGGTTCAATAAACCAGAAGGGCGAAATCCAGCCGATTGGCGGCGTGAATGAGAAGATAGAAGGCTTTTATATGGTCTGCAAGGCAAAGGGCTTAACAGGAAATCAGGGTGTGATTATACCGCATCAGAATGTAAAAAATCTGATGTTAAAAAAAGATGTAATAGCTTCTGTAAAAGATGGAAAGTTTCATATCTATAATGCTGTTACAGTTGATGACTGCCTGGAAATCCTTACAGGCACACCTGCAGGTGAAAGGCAGAAGGACGGGACATTCAAAAAAGATACTGCAAACTATCTGATTGACAAAAAATTAAAG
>CAKKRA010000363.1 GCA_919902475.1 Nitrospiria bacterium | reverse complement strand
CAGCCTTTAATACATCAAAAAACCTGATAATATACCTGTAAGCAGCATAAAATATCTTAAAAAGATTTTTTACAGTAATGTTTTCAATTTCAATTATCTTAAAATATCCTTCTTTCAGAAGAGGACGGACATCAACATCAATATAATATTCAGCAAGATGAGGAAGATACTGGTAAATGCGGTATCTGCTGCTTGGGCCGATGGAGGAGTATTTGGAAAGGTAAAGAAGTTTCATTATCACATCTTTATATTAGCATATATTTAAAATTAGCAGGGAGAGGAAAGGTATTTCAACCCTTCCTGCTCCCTAAATAAAATTATTATTATTTTTAGTTTATTTTGCTCTATAGCATTTTGTGGCCATTTATTTACTTATGACAATTACCACATCCTCTCCAAGTAACGGCTTTCTACCAAACTCGTCAAGTAAGTTCCCCGTCAGAGGCAAAATCAACGCCTCACCATCTACAACTGCTCGGTTTAGGAAAGCTTCAATTGCTTTGATAACCTCTTGAGTGTCAAACTTCAAAGTCATATCAAGAAAACCATCAGGTCCTAAATTAGTACAGTCAAATTCACTATTCTTCCCTATAAAAGGCTTAAAGGGTGTCGATACATCTTCAAATGAACTTCTAAGAGGTGCTACATTCAACAATCTTATAGAGGCAGTGTCAATCGTTTTCACATTAATATTGTCAGTTCCAAGAATTGCAATTGGTAATACTCCTTGGCTTTTGGCATTAAGAGGGTTTGGGCAGGATTGCGGTTTAATGTCTAATGGTATCTCTATGTGTGGAACAGTTACTCTTACGAAATCAATTGTAAAATCTGACCAGTCACTGATTCCCCAATAAGTAAATACTGGGTTTCCAATCCATATAGTATTTGGAAGCAGATTAGTAGCTATAGGCCCTACTTTTAGAATACCATCAATAAATAATGAATAAGCGCCACTGATATATTCTAGTCTATAATGATGGAAAAAAAATGGGTCTGTTACGAATATTTGTTCACCTACTGTAGTGGTTCTAAGCCCAGATGTGTCAGCCCAGATACTGAAAACCCCTTGCCCAGCAGGAGAGGGAGGATTATTTCCAACTGGATCAGTATTATTCCAGAAAAGGGCACTAAGACCATCACCATGCGACTGAATTGAATCGTACTTCATTCTAATTTCAAGAATAAAGTCTCCAATACTTGGGAAAGGCTCAAGTCTACTAGGAGGCCCTGCCCATATGTAGGGAAATGATTGGGTATAACCTCCACTGAAAATAGCCTGTCCCCCGCTAACAGTAATAGCACCATATGGAGGCACTTGTGTGAAATCATGACAAGGTTCCAATCCAATATCTTGCCAATTTCCAGGATTGCTATGATGATTCCATATCGTGGAAGAACACCAACGCTTACCAGTTGTAGCAATTTCTGTATTCCATTTTGTGGAATCAATAGTAGTTCCGTTAAAATCATCCTCAAATATTTGAATTCCCTCAGATGCTGAATTTGATATTAACACTAAAACCAGACTCACAAATATACCTATTATCCAATCCTTCTTTGCTATTTTTTTCATCTTTTTCTCCTTTCTTAAATAGAATAGTGGAGTCAATAAGCAATTTTGACATAAAACTACTGATGACTTTGTTTGAAAATCCCCATCTCCATTAAAGCCTTTTAATGCACCATTTTCTACTTCTTGCCCAATTCCTACTTTTTGTAACTTCAAATTAATGCCTAAAAGGCAAAGAAACACGAACTTTACCTATCCCATAGTTTGATACCCCCCTTCTCTGGCTATTATAATATGCCAGCCTTTTTTGCCTTGCTGCCATCAGATTCTCTTTTCATATTTGCCTTATTGTATCCCCTAAGCCAGCGTGCTTATCATTAGGACATACACAACCTAAAGATGATTGCCGATGAAGCCAGCGGTAATATTGCCTTGGCTTAAGCATCACACGCCTGTGTTTTGGTCAATTCCTTCACTCCCTCTATAGCTTCGATTAGTTCATCCTGCATATCCCGGTTTATTTTGCTGCCAGATAATTTCCCACTCAATCCTAACTCACTCTTTTAAAGCGCCTGCTTCTGCCTGCCGCCATATTCTTGTCAACCCCAATGAAAATACAACCGATACCGCAGTAGTATTTCACCTACAGGTGCATCCTTGGCGCTGGTCTCCAGAAATATCTACCATTTCTCCTGAGGTGTTAAGTCTTTATATCTTTTGGCTCTCTTCTCAATATTACCTGCCTCATTCATTCTCTCTACCATTCTCTCTACCATTTCTTCTTTCCTCCCTTTGGTTATTTTACCTCAGAGAATTTTCCAAAACAACTCCTTTCCTGTTTTATGTCATTATCGCAGATTTTCTGGGACCATACTTAAACAGATATGGAAGATACTGGTAGATGCGGTATCTGCTGCTTGGGCCGATAGAGGAGTATTTGGAAAGATAGAGTACCTTCATCTCTGTTCTTTTAT
>CAKKRA010000362.1 GCA_919902475.1 Nitrospiria bacterium | reverse complement strand
ATCAGGCGGAATACGGTATTCATCAGGTGAATTGGGATTATACGGCTCTGTAGAGCAGTTGATTACAATCGCCTCTGCCTCGCTTATGCACTTAAAGCCGTGATAGACATTGGCAGGTATCTGCAAAAGGATTGGATTGTGTTCACCTATAAAAAACTCGTTGACCTCGCCGTGAGTTGCTGAATCTTTTCTGCTGTCATATAAGACAACCTTCATCATACCTTTTACAACAACAAAGTTGTCAATCTGTTTTTTATGATAGTGCCATGCCTTAACAACACATGGATAGGCAGTTGTCATATATACCTGGCCAAACTTTATAAAGAGTTCGTCATCAGAGCGGAGCATCTCCATCAACCTTCCCCGCTCATCAGGCATTACCTTTAATTTTTTAATCTTCACGCCGTTGATCATCTACTTCCTCACCATCTCCTCCACCTCTTCTACAAGAAGGTCTGCAAGCTCTGATTCCTTTATCTTTTTCATTACCTTGCCGTGCTTAAATACAATGCCAATGCCCCTGCCGCCTGCAATGCCAATATCTGCCTCCTTGCCTTCCCCAATGCCATTAACAACACAGCCGAGCACAGAGATATCCAATGGCTCCTTTATATGCGAGAGCCTCTGCTCAACCTGTGAGGCAAGTTTTATCACGTCTATCTCAAGCCTTCCGCATGTGGGGCATGAGATGATATTTATACCCTTTTTTCGCAAGCCGAGCGACTTTAATATCTCATAAGCAGCGTCCACCTCTTTAACAGGGTCTGCAGTAAGAGAGACACGGATAGTATCGCCAATGCCTTCAGAGAGAAGGATGCCGAGGCCGACTGCGGATTTTATTGTGCCTGAAAAAAGCGGTCCTGCCTCTGATATGCCGATATGCAGCGGATAATCAATCTTCTTTGATATTAAGCGGTATGCCTCTATCGCATCCCTTACATTTGATGCCTTAAGAGAGACCTTTATCTTAAAGTAATTCAGTTCTTCAAGTATTTTTATGTGCCTTAGTGCAGATTCCACCATTGCAGACGGCGTGGGATGGCCGTATTTCTTTAGCAAATCCTTTTCAAGTGAGCCTGCATTAACGCCTATGCGCACAGGTATATCCTTTTTCTTTAAAGCAGAAACAACTGCCTCTATCTTTTTCTTATTCCCTATGTTTCCCGGATTTATCCTCAGGCAGTCAACGCCCTGTTTAATGGCCTCTAATGCAAGGCGGTAGTCAAAATGTATATCTGCAATCAATGGTATTTTTATCTGTTTCTTTATTTCCCCTAAAGCCTCTGCTGCCTTTTTGTCAGGAACTGCAACACGGATTATCTCACAGCCTGCGTGTTCAAGCCTCCTTATCTGTGCAACTGTAGCGTTAACATCAGATGTATCCGTATTGGTCATTGACTGGACAGATATAGGCGCATTGCCGCCTATCTTCACATTGCCGACACTGATTTGTCTGGTTTTCTTTCTGTTGATGAACATGTCTTAACCGTTTAAACTGTTTAAACCGTTCTTACACAGAGTATCCAATAACCCTCCTGAAAAAATCCACTATCTGGCCTGAATACCGCATTATATCATTGTATAGCGTAAACACAACTAACATAATAATAATGGCAAGGCCTATCCTTTGGGCAATCTCCATCTTTTTTAAATCCAGCGGCTTGCCCATTATCCCTTCAATAGCAAAGAACAACAGATGGCCGCCATCCAGAATAGGAACAGGCAGAAGATTTATTATTGCAAGGTTTATGCTTACAAGGGCAATAAATATCATTACGCTCAATACGCCGGCAGATGCGGCCTTGCCTGCCATATCAGCAATCATTAATGGGCCGCCAATCTCCTTTACTGAAACAATCCCCTGCACCATCTTTACTAATCCCACTACCGTAAGCTCTGTCCATCTCCATGTCTCTATGGCGCCGTAATAAACTGCATATATAGGATTGATCTTTTCCACAATAAACTTGCCTGCATTCATCACGCCTATCTGTCCGACCTCTTTCTCCTCGCCAAATATGGTCTTTGTCTTTTTCGTTTCAGGTATAACCCTAATCTCAATCTGCTTGCCTTCGCGTTCAACAGCAAAAAAAAGGCTCTTCCCTGTACTCTTTCTTACAATATCTACCATTTCATCCCACGATTTTATGGGTTTCCCATCAACAGATTTAACAATATCATCCTTCATAAAGCCTGCTGCCTTGGCAGGCGTCCCTTCTGCTATCTCGCCGAGCTGGGGAAGATTTATATGAATGCCGTTAAAACTGACAATAGTGAAAATCACAAAGGCAAGGAGAAGATTGAATACAGGGCCTGCTGCTACAATTGCTGCCCTCTTTGCAGGGCTCTTGTGCATGAATGACCTTTCCTTATCCTCTTCGCTTATCTCCTCAGGACTCTGCACCTTCAAGTCCTCCTGCCCAATCATCTTTACATATCCGCCGAGCGGAAATATGGATATTACATACTCTGTTTCCCCTTTTTTCCATCCAATCAGCTTCGGCCCAAATCCGAGAGAAAATTTTAAGACGCCGACTCCCATCCATTTTGCAAAAAGAAAGTGGCCAAGCTCATGGACAAATATCAAAACACCTAATACAATCAAAAATGAAATTACTGTATTCATCTAATTAACTCCTCTTTATAAAATCTTCTGCGCGCTCCCGAGCCCATCTGTCTGCAAGAAGCACATCTTCTATTGTAACAATATTCTGCCTTACATGTCTATCCATAACCTTTTTAATAATCTTTGGTATATCAAGAAAACCTATCTCCTCTTTTAAAAACGCCCTTGCTGCAGCCTCGTTCGCAGCATTCAGCACAGCAGGCATTGTGCCGCCTATATCCAGCGCCTCATAGGCATATGAAAGGCATGGGAACCTCTTTGTATCCGGTTTTTTAAATGTCAGGCTTCCTATCCGCACAAGGTCAAGGGAAGGAAACCCGCTGTTTAAGCGCTCAGGATAGCCTAAGGCATAAGAAATTGGTATCCTCATATCAGGCACGCCAAGCTGTGCAATAACCGCGCCGTCTATATATTCTACCATAGAATGCACAATACTTTCAGGATGAATTAATACATCTATCTTTTCTGATGGAATATCAAAGAGCCAGCGCGCCTCAATAACCTCCAAACCCTTATTCATCAGGGTAGCAGAGTCTATGGTTATCTTCCTGCCCATCTTCCAGTTCGGGTGCTTTAAGGCATCCTTTGGCTTAATCAGTCTCTTTCTTGAAAACGGCGTATTATAAAAAGGGCCGCCTGATGCAGTTAATATCAATCTCTTCACGCTATCCTTTTCATGGCTGCCAAGGGCCTGTAAGATAGCGCTGTGCTCGCTGTCAACAGGCAGTATCTTTACACCTTTCTTTTCAGCCTCTTTAGTAACTATCTCGCCAGCCATTACAAGGGTCTCTTTATTTGCAAGGGCAACATCCTTTCCAGCACGGATGGCTGCTACTGTAGGGACAAGACCTGCTGCGCCGACAATGGCTGACACAACCATATCAGCCTCTGAGAAAGCAGCAGCGCTTATCATCCCCTCTACGCCTGAGCGTATTTCAACATCATAATCCCTGCATCTCTGCCTCAGCCTCTCTGCTGCGTCTTCTTTTAATACAGAAACAATCTTTGGTCTGAAGGTTTTTATCTGTTTTTCAAGGAGCGCAATATTCTCGCCTGCAGTAAGCCCGACTATCCTGAACCTGTCAGGGAATCTGCTTGCCACATCAAGTGTGTTTACGCCTATTGAACCTGTTGAACCTAAAAGGACAATCTTTTTCATTTACCCCTTAATAAAACTTATATAATAATAAAGAAGAGGCGCTGTAAAAAGCAGGCTGTCTACCCTGTCCAGCATCCCGCCGTGTGCTGGAATCAGAAAACTTGAATCCTTTACGCCTGCGCTCCTCTTTAATAAAGACTCTGAGAAATCCCCCAACTGGCTGATTATGCCAAACGAAGCGCCGAGGATAAGCGCGTCCGTATCTGTTAAATGCGAAAAGAACCAGTATCTCGCTATGAATGCCATTAAGATGCTGAATGCAAAACAGCCGAAAGCGCCCTCATAAGTCTTCTTCGGGCTGACTACATAGGAGAGCCTGTGTTTTCCAAAATAGCTGCCTGTATAATATGCGCCTGCATCACCTGCCCATGTAACAAGAAAGAGAAAGAATATAAGGCTCTGTCCGTTCCCCGTACCGCGGAGGAGGATTATATGGCCCATGAGCCAGCCTATATAGAATATCCCAAAGAATGTAATAGAAACATCCGTTAGGGCTGATTCTATATTTTTAAATGTAAATAGATGCACAACAAGAACAAGGATAAGTATTATACTTACTGATATAGTCGGTGAAGTATGGCTGTTTGTAAGATAGAAGCTTATTGCAAGCAGGAAACCGCATATAAGACCAAGAAGAATGGAGACATTTATCCTCTCTTTATAAAACAGCCTGTAAAATTCATATTGCCCGATCATAATCCCGGCTGCAATCAGGATAAAAAATGGCAAAGAAGAAAAATATTTTACCAGTATATAAAATAAAGGGGCAAATACAACCGTAACAATAACCCGCTTAAGACCCACCATCATCTCCTATTAACCTGTTCACCTGTGAGGCCGAATCTTCTTTCCCTTCTTTGGTAATCTATTATGGCAAGAAGCATCTCACGCCTTCTGAAATCAGGCCAAAGGGTCTTTGTAAAATGGAGCTCTGTATAAGCAAGCTGCCACAAAAGAAAATTGCTTATGCGGCTCTCACCGCTTGTCCTAATCATTAAATCAGGGTCAGGAAGGCCGTTGGTATTAAGATATTTAGCAAAAAACTCCTCTGTAATCTCCTCTTCAGAGATTTTATTATCCTTCAGGTCATTTGCCAATGCCTTTGCAGCGTCAGTAATCTCTGCCCTGCCGCCGTAGCTCAGCGCCATATTAAGGATGAGTTTCTTGTTATCCCTTGTCTCATAACCCACCTTTTCAATCCATCTCCTTACAGACTCAGGAAGCTCTTTTATCCTGCCTATGGTCATAAATCTGATATTATTTTCCATCATCTCCTTCAGCTCGCTCCGAAGATATTTTTCAAGCAGCCTCATCAGGGCAGTTACCTCCATCTCAGGCCTCCTCCAGTTCTCTATGGAAAAGGCATAGAAGGTGAGTGCCTTGATGCCGAGCTCAATAGAAACCTTAATGAGCTCCCTTACAGATTCTATCCCTTCCTGATGACCCGCTATCCTCGGAAGAAACCGCTCCCTTGCCCATCTGCCGTTTCCATCCATAATAAAGGCAACATGCCTCGGCAGCCTCTCTTTATCAACAAGTGATAACAGTTCGTCATCATCCATCTGTTCAACATCCCTGTCTTTTAGTATATCATCAAACATTATCGCCTTGCTCCATTACCCCTTCCTATCCCCTCTCTGGAAGGTTATATATTATGAAATCACTCTTGGTTCTAAACAAATCCTCTATCTTGGATGAGCTTAATATCGGCGAAGTCGCAATAAGAAGCCTCTCAAATCCCTCATTTGTAAAATCTGCCACAGTAAAGTCGTCAATAAATCCCGACACCTTTTTTATCTTCCACATCTCATTTAAAGCAACGCCATTCCATTGCAATACATACATCTCGCCATACAGGTATCCCCTGAATGACTCAAAGGCATAGGTTGACGGAACATTCTTACTGAGTATGAGCTCTAATCTCCCGTCTCCGTCTATATCCTTAACAATTAGCCTGCCATTAATTGTTGCCTTTTTCTCCCTTGCGCCTGCTATGTCATCTACAAAATCAAAATCAAAGGATGTGCCATACCCGCCGTATCTGTCAGGGCTTCTCCATACCTGCTTTCCATCCATAGAATAAATCCTGATATACTCTGTATCATCAATTGCAATAATCTCTTCATCCCCGTTAGCATCAAGGTCAGCTATTGTAAAGCCGTATATATTCACGCCCTTTGGAAGCGGAAATCTCTCGCCTTCTTTAAATTTTGCCCCGTCCCATTCGCATCTTTTTACATTCCCATAAAATGGCGTCTTATTGCCAATCTCCTGGCACAGAAGGATGCTGTCGCTGCTTGTCATGGTCTGCACCCTCAAAAAATATTTCATGTCCTTCTGTATCTTTTTAAACTCGCCGTCCCTCCATTCAATAACATAGGAATACAATCTGTCTTTAATCAGATTAGTTACAAATATCTCTGCCTTGCCGTCCTTATTTATATCTGCAGCATCAATATAAAGCTGATTATACGCCCTCTTTGAATCCTTTTCCTCCCATATAAGGGCAAACTTTCCGTCAGCAGAGCGGTAGACCCGAATTTTATTACCATTGCTTACAACTATCTCATTCTTTCCGTCTCCATCTAAATCCCCAACAGAT
>CAKKRA010000361.1 GCA_919902475.1 Nitrospiria bacterium | reverse complement strand
CGATGGACAAGCATGGCGCCAATAAAAAAATAGAGCCAGTATAAGATGGCAGGTAAAATAAGATAAGGGGTAACTATGGTTGGTGAAAATATGTCTTCTGCTGAGAATATTTGAAAAGAAAATATTATACCTGTGGCTACAATTACCCACATTAATATCGGGCTGACTAATCTATGTTTATTCATAATATTGGCTGGGGGGCGAGGATTCGAACCCCGGTAAGCAGATCCAGAATCTGCCGTCCTACCACTGGACGACCCCCCAACAAAGCAGTTGTAAGTGGAAAATTGCAAGTTTTAAGCTTAAAGATTTATATACTTTATAAAAAAAGGCCATTCTTGTCAAGAATAAAACTGAAGAGATTACAGGAAATACTCTGCCACATCAATATTAAATTTCTTCGGGTCCTCTGCCCTTACAATAGACCTTTTGTATTTGCCTGTTGCAGGGTCTGTTTCTGAAAGGTCTGCAATCAGCTTTACATTTCTGCTTGCGCCGCTTGCATCAGCTATCAATATTACCCTTGGCCTGTCAAGTTTTTCAGGGTTCGGATTTCCCTGAAAGACAAGCCCCATCTCACGCGTATCAAGTATTACCAATGTGCCAATGGGGTATATACCCAGCATATTGACAAAGACCTTTAATACCAGAGGGTCATAATATCTGCCTGTCCTGTCCCACATAAGGCTCAGGGCCTTGTCAGGCGAGAAAGGTATTTTATTATATACCCTTGCAGAGGTCATTGCATCATAGCAGTCTGCTATGCTCACAATCTTGCTGAAGAGGTTTAAAGGCCATTTATTTTTTATCTTTGGGTAGCCTGATAAATCAAAATTAAGATGGTGCTCAAAGGCAACAATCATGGACTTTACAGCAAGCTCATTCAGGCCCTTCATCTTTAAAAGGGTTGTAACGCCGTCTACAGGATGCCTTCTGATCATAGCCCACTCCTCGTCATTAAACTCAAGGGTCTTGTGAAGTATGTCAACCGGGATGGTTACCTTTCCAATGTCATGAAATACAGCAGCAAGTCCAAGCTCGGAGAGATGTGTCTTAGAAAAACCGAGCCTCTGCCCAAGCGCTATAGAAAGGACGCATACATTTACACAGTGGTTGTATGTATATTCATCATAGTTCTTGATTGTTGTAAGGCCAAGGATGGAAATCTCTTCCTGCAGGATAAGGTCAACTATGGACTGGACAGCCCTCTTTGCCTTCCTGACATTTATTGTCTGGTTGAGTCTTGCATTATCCATTATCTCTTTAGTTACAGCAACAGCGCTAAAATAGCCCCTCTTTGCAGCATCCTTTTTGGTTCCAGCCTCTGCAAACCGATACTCTTCTTTTTCTGGTTTTAACTTGGCGATGTCAATGCCTGCAATGCCGGCGCTGTCTATCTGCATCTCAAGGGCCTCAAATATTGAGCCCTTTGTAGCAGTAAAATTCAAAAATATATGAACGAATTTTTTTAGATCCTTCTGGTCCAAATTGCTTTTAAAGATTATTGAGCCGATTTCTCTCTTTTTTAGCTCTGTTATCACATAATTAAAGCTGACAAATCCCTCAATATCCTGCTTTAATCTTGTGTCTTCAAAATAAAGATAATCGCTTTTGAGTGAAAGCATTACATCTTCACCCTTCTTCAGTATAGGAGACAGGGTTTTTATAAGATTTTCCATTGTATGAACAAAGGCGACATTATTCGGGTCATGAACCTGAGCGGTCTTCAGGATAATATAAAACTGGTTGACTATATTCTTACCGATGCGTGAATAGTTTTCTATCTGCAGAAAGGTTGATTGTTTCTCTTTTTCAGGAGCCATTATTTATCCTCTTTATTAAGAGTGTGACGTGGGTCTTCCCATTGAGTTTTTTATCTCTGTAATTGCCCTAAGCCTTATATTCTCTATCTTTGAGCCCGGCTTTTCCTTGAGGCCTTGAAGAACAGATAGGGCATCGTCTGTTCCTGTCTTGACAAGGCCGTAAATAGCGCATATGCGGAATTCTTCATAGGCAGAACGGCTAAACCAAGGCCTTTTTGTATAGATATTCTTTAAGAACGGCACAACCTCATTGGCGCCGAGTTTTCCGAGAGCCTCAAAGAATTCCTTTTTTTCAGCGAATTCTAATTTTTTAAATCCTTCCTGTCTGATGAATTCTATTAATGGCTGAACCGCCTTTTTATGATTAAGGGCTGCCAAACCCTTTACAGCCTGAATGCGCACCTGGCTGTCGTTATCCGAAATTACAGAAATAAGCAGGTCCTTTGCATGGTCGCCGCTGATGTGCATTAATGATTTTATGCTTTCAAGCCTTACGCGCGGCTCATCGTATTTCAATGTCCGTTTTAAATATTCAACGCCTTTTGCCTTGCCGAGCCTGCCGAGTATATAGGCAATATTCCTTACAATATACCACCTTTTATCATTGACCTTTCTTCCTATAATGTCAATGTCATCCTTTGCAACCTCTACCATAACATCACATATATGTTTTCTTATATTAAGATTGTTTATCTCAAGAAGCTCTAACATATGGGCTATAGAATTTTTGTGGAGCAGGGAGAGATAGGATGTAAGCGCGTTTAAATCAACTGTCTGGTTCTTGCCCAGCATGGCGCCAAATTCCTTGACCCTTATTTCATCTCCTGCCCTTTCAATAGAGCGATTGATCCTCTTAACCTCTTCATCTGAAAATTTCCCCTTTGCCTCTGCAATCTCTCTTAAATTTTTAAGGAGCCTGCTTGCCCTTACAAGGTCAGCATTGGATATCAAAAGGTCAAGGGCCTTTTCCAGAGTATCCACAATATCAGAGAATGCCTTGATATCCCTTTCCATGTATAGCACTTCATTCAGAATATCAATTATCTTAAATGTAAAGGATGGATTCTCTTCAGCCTCCTTTTCCTTTTTTAAGAGTTCTATCTCTTCTTCTGTAAGGGTATAGACGCTGAATACTGGCATTTCTGAAGAAAAACCTTTTATCTTTTCCTCTGTCACAGGGATGCCGCTCTCTTTTTCCAGATGCTTTTTTTGAGCAGCATCCATCTCCTGTGCCTTAACAAATTCCTGAACAGGCGTTCTTGTAGTTAAGGTATCTGCCTTGGCGTCGCCCTCCCCTGTCTCTTCTATAACAAAATATGTTATGTGTTGAAAATTCTTCTCCCACAGCAGGGTTACCATATCATCATCAGTTTTTTCCGGGTCAATATTAGCGTTTAATACATCCAGAAAATTAAGTATCTCAATATCCTCCATTCCCTCATGAAAGGTTATCTCTCTGACTCCGTCTGTAAAGAGCTTCAAAGCGATGTTTTCCAATTTATCAGGGTTGTCGTAAATCTCAGTGTCTTTATAAATTAATTTAAATTGGGTCAGCCTTAATTTTAGATTTCCGTGTTCTTCCATATAAGAATTGAATTTCTCTTTTAATTCCTCAATAAACTTTTGATAGATTGGATTGCTTTCAGGATAGAGTTTTGACGTCTTTATCGCCTTGGTAAGCGCGGCAATAACATCCTTTGCCTTCTGAAGTTCAGGAGGCGGTACAGCGCCTTCAGCAGCAGCGGCTGCGCCTGCTTCTGGCGGCCCAGATTTTCCCCCTGATTCTTCTAAATGCTTGAATATATTTTCAGGCATACAATATTTTACCCTGTAGACTTAAAATTGTCAAACTATCGCATGAGCTTGGTACTGCATAACCTCAAAATTATTTATGCTGTTGACATGTAATTGCCCTTTGGAGTAAACTTATATTATCTATATATTAAATTGTCATACCAAGCCCGCTTACATTAACAAGAAACCAGACACTTCTGTTATAACAGGAGGAAGCCTTGGACTATTCAATAAAGATAGGCGGAGAGGCAGGACAGGGCATACAGACCATAGGCGATACGCTTGCAAAGGTCTTCTCCAAAACAGGCTACCATGTCTTTACCCATCAGGACTATGAGTCCCGCATAAGAGGCGGCCACAACTTCTTCCAGATACGTCTTTCAAATAAACCGATATCAGCTTCGCGAAATAAGATTGACATCTTAGTTGCCTTAGATAAAGAGAGCATACTGCTTTATAAGAATGAACTGTCTGAGCAGGGCATAGCAATCTATGACTCATCTGCATTAAGGCAAAAATATGAAGGAAAAAAACTTCTTGATGTGCCCTTTGAAACACTTGCTGTAGAGCATGGCAAAGACAGGATAATGGCAAATACAGTGGCAACAGGCGCGGTTCTTGGGATGCTTGGATTGAAATTGGACATCCTTTTTGAAATTATAAATGATATATTCAGAAAAAAGGGCGAGGATGTTATTAAAGGAAATATAAATGCAGTAAAAGCAGGATATGATTTTGCATCAAAAAATTGTACTGATTGCAGTTTTTCTATTAAAGAACCTGCTGAAGAGAGCCTTATGCTAATAAACGGGGTTGAGGCTATTGGACTCGGCGCAATAAGCTCAGGCTGCAAATTCTATTCAGCCTATCCAATGACGCCGTCAACAGGGATACTAAATTTTATGTCAGAAAAGGCAGAGGGATATGGAATTGTAGTTGAGCAGGCAGAGGATGAGATAGCAGCAATCAATATGACAATCGGCGCATCCTTTGCTGGCGTAAGGGCAATGACAGGGACATCCGGCGGAGGGTTTGCACTTATGGTTGAGGGGCTCTCATTAGCAGGCATGACAGAAACGCCTGTTGTTATTGCGCTTGGCCAGAGGCCAGGGCCTGCAACCGGATTTCCAACAAGGACAGAGCAGGCAGAGCTGATGTTTGTGCTTCACACTGCGCATGGCGAGTTTCCGAGGCTGGTCTTTGCGCCTGGCACGCCTGAACAGGCATTTTATCTTACTAATAAGGCATTTGATATTGCAGAGAGGTTTCAAATACCAGCCTTTATACTCTTTGATCAGTACCTTGCTGATTCAGCCTGGACATTCGGGAGATTTGATTTAAGCAAAATCAAATATAATGACTACAGATTAAGAGGCAATGATTTTAAAAAACTTGGCTCATACAAAAGACATGCCTTTACTGATACAGGCGTATCACCTCTTGCTGTGCCAGGAGATGCAAGGCATGTAGTTGTAACAGACAGCGATGAACATGATGAGGAGGGACATATTGTTGAGGATGCAGAGACAAGGATAAAGATGGTGCAAAAGAGGCTGCTGAAAAA
The DNA here is from genome assembly GCA_919902475.1 of Nitrospiria bacterium. GTDB lineage: Bacteria > Nitrospirota > CAKKRA01 > 9FT-COMBO-42-15 > 9FT-COMBO-42-15 > 9FT-COMBO-42-15. The sequence goes on along the minus strand of CAKKRA010000361.1, from coordinate 4,152 downwards.
AATACCGCTTATAAGACAGGAGATGTCTCAACCCATTTTATATGGCGCTGATAAACCTGATATTGTGATTGTCGGCTGGGGATCAACTTATGGTGTGATGAAAGAGGCAGTTGATGCGTTATCACCCCCCCGTCCCCCCCTTATTAAGGGGGGGCAAAGGGGGGGTATAGCCATGCTGCATTTCAGCGAGATATATCCATTTCCATCATCTCCCAAATTTTTACACATTTTGAACAAGGCGAAGAAGGCAATATGCATAGAAAACAATGCAACAGGCCAGTTCGCAAGGCTGATGCGGGAAGAGACAGGATACGAGTTTAAATACAAGATTAATAAATATGATGGAAGGCCGTTTATAATAGAAGATTTAATAGGAGAGATAAATGCCGTCATTGGATGATTATAAAGGACAGATGCCTGCATGGTGTCCGGGATGCGGCAATTTTCCGATTTTGAAAACATTTAAGGACGCTGTAGTTGAACTCGGGTTAGAGCCCCATCAGTTTACCATTGTTTCTGGAATAGGCCAGGCAGGAAAATTCCCGCACTATCTGAAATGCAATACATTTAACGGGCTTCATGGAAGGACGCTCCCTGTTTCAACAGGCATAAGGCTTGCAAATCACGATATGATCGTTATTGCTGTTGCAGGAGACGGCGACTGCTATGGCGAGGGAGGGAATCATCTGCTTCATGCAATAAGGAGGAATATTAATATAAAGCTCTTTGTGCATGATAATCAGGTGTATGGCCTTACTAAAGGACAGGCCTCGCCAACAAGCATGGAGGAGATGAAGACAAAGGTTCAGCCCTTTGGTGTTTTATCTGAGCAATTAAATCCGATGGCGCTTGCAGTTGCCTTAGACTGCAGCTTTGCTGCACGGTCTTTTGCAGGAGATATCTCTCATTTAAAAGAGATGATAAAAGAGTCAATAAAACACAAGGGGTTTTCTTTGGTAGATATCCTTCAGCCCTGTGTGGTTTTTAATAAAATAAATACATACGAATGGTATAAAAAAAGGGTGTATCATATTGAAGCCGGATATGACCCAACAAACAGGATAGAGGCATTTAAAAAGGCATTGGAATGGGGAGATAAAATTCCAATAGGTGTAATATATCGCAATAACCGTCCAGCCTTTGAAGAGAGGATGCCAATAATCAAGGACAAGCCGCTTATAAAACAGGGATTTGATATGTCAAAAATAGAGGCTGCTTTAAAGGGGTTTTATTAACTAAATCCCACATCAAGCACCATCATTACTGCAAACCCTACCATTGCTCCAAAGGTTGCCAAATCTGTATTTCCGTATCTCTGGGATTCTGGAATAAGCTCCTCAACAGTTACAAAAATCATTGCGCCTGCTGCAAAGCCCATTGCATATGGCAGCATACCCAGTGAAACAGTAACTGCTGCTGCGCCGATTATGCCTGCAACAGGCTCAACCATCCCTGAAAGCTGGCCGTACCAGAAGGATTTCAACCGTGACATCCCGTCGCTGCGCAATGGCATTGATACTGCTATTCCCTCCGGAAGGTTTTGAAGGCCAATGCCTACTGCCAACACAATCGCGCCTGCCAAGGTAGCTGACGGAAGCCCTGCCGCAGTTCCGCCGAATGCAACGCCAACTGCAAGGCCTTCTGGTATATTGTGCAGTGTAATTGCAAGGACAAGAAGCGTGCTCCTTTGCCACGATGTTTTTATGCCCTCAACCTCTGCTATGGGCGAGCCTAAATGGAGATGGGGAAGTATCTTGTCAATGCCTCTTAGAAATATTGTGCCGAGCAGAAACCCTGTTACAGGAGGAAACCATGCTGGCAAGTCCTTTCCTTTTGACATCTCAATAGCAGGCGCAAGAAGCGACCAGTAGCTTGCTGCAATCATAACGCCTGCTGCAAACCCGAGCATTGTATCAAGGAGTTTTCTGCTCATGCCTTTAATAAAAAATACAACTGATGCGCCAATGGCAGTTAATGTCCATGTAAAAAGGGTCGCAAGAAGAGCCTGAACAACAGGATGAAGATTAAATAAGAAGTCTGTCATATCCCTGCCTTTGCTATTTTTGGGTTTGACATCTATCTATATGCAATGATAATATCACACCATGTTAAAAACAGCAATCATTGGCGGAAGCGGATACACAGGCGGCGAGCTTTTAAGGCTCCTTCTCTCTCATACAGAGGTAGAGATTACTGCCATTACATCAGAAAAATCTGTTGGCAAGCCTGCGGTTCAGCTCTTTCCAAATCTGAAGGACAAAACTGACCTTGTCTTTGAGAAGAATAACCCGGTGGTTATTTCAAAGAAGGCTAATTTTGTCTTTCTATGCCTTCCCCACTGCGCTGCAATGGATGCTGCAATAGCATATTTAAAATACGGCAAAAAGGTTGTTGATCTAAGCGCAGATTTCAGGCTCAAGGATTATAAGGTTTATGAAAAATGGTATAAAGAAAAACATACTGCAAAGGACCTGCTTAAAAAAGCGGTTTACGGCCTGCCTGAGCTTTATAGGGATAAGATACAAAATGCAGAACTTGTTGCAAACCCCGGCTGCTATCCAACATCAGCAATACTTGCTCTTGCGCCATTATTTAAAAGCAAATGGGCAAAGGGGATTGATCTGCCGATTATAATAGATTCAAAGTCAGCCGTATCAGGCGCTGGAAGGGGCGCAGAGGTCGCATATCTTTTTACAGAGGCAAATGAAAGCGTGCGTGCATATAAGATTGGCTCTCATCGCCACACCCCAGAGATTGAGCAGGAATTGAGTAAGGCTGCTAACAAAAATATCAAGGTCTCGTTTGCACCTCATCTGATACCAATGAACAGGGGGATATTGAGCACTATTTATATAAAAAAGCCAATAAACGCAGGGCAGCTCCTTGACCACTACATGGACTTTTATATGAATGAGCCATTTGTGCGGATTCTTGATTCAGGCGCACTTCCTGATACAAAAAATATCAGGGGTTCAAATATCTGCGAGATAGGCATAGTTGAGGACAAACGGACAGGTATGACTATTATTGTCTCTGCAATAGACAATCTAATAAAAGGCGCATCAGGACAGGCAATACAGAACATGAACATTATGCAGGGATTTGATGAAGGCTGCGGGCTTAATCTGCTGCCGATATTTCCGTAACCCCCTGTATCCCCCTTTAGTAAAGGGGGAATAGAGGTACAAACATACTCCCCTCTCCCCTTGCGGGAGAGGGATAGGGTGAGGGGTGATTTAATAAGATGAAAGAACTTTCAGGCGGTATAACTGCTGTTCCCGGCTTCCTTGCCTCTGGCATATATGCAGGCATAAAAAAGATAGAGAAAAAAGACCTTGTATTAATCTTTTCAGAAAAACCTTGTACTGCTGCAGGGCTCTTTACAAAAAATGAAGTAAAGGGCGCTCCTGTTATTGTCAGCCAAAGGAATATTAAAAATGGCGCTGGACAGGCAATTATCGCCAACAGCGGTAATTCAAATGCCTGCACAGGAAAACAGGGGATAAAGGATGCAGAGGAGATGGCTGCCCTCACTGCAAAGGCATTAAATATCAAACCCAATCTTGTATGCGTTGCCTCAACAGGCGTTATTGGCGAGCTGATGCCAATGGAAAAAGTAAGAAATGGCATAGCTGGCGCTGCTTTAAAACTTAGCAAAGAAGGCGGACGAGATGCAGCAGAGGCAATAATGACAACAGATACCTTTTTAAAAGAAAAGGCAGTTCAGATTGATATTGGCGGCAAGGCTGTTACAATAGGCGGCATTGCAAAAGGCTCTGGCATGATATATCCTAACATGGCCACAATGCTTTCATTCATTGCAACAGATGCAAAGATAGCATCAAGCGATTTAAGGAGCGCATTAAAAGCAGCAGTTGATAAGTCTTTTAATATGACCACTGTTGACGGAGACATGAGCACAAGTGATATGGTTATCTGCCTTGCAAATGGCGTGTCAGGCGTCAGCATTACAAAAAACAAAGGTCTTAAAGTCTTTCAGAAGGCATTGACATATATCTGCGTTGAACTTGCAAAGTTGATTGTTAAGGATGGCGAGGGCGCAACAAAATTTGTGGAGATAAGAATTAAAGGCGCAAAGACATTTAATGATGCAAAAAAGATAGGCCTGACAATTGGAAATTCAAATCTTGT
>CAKKRA010000360.1 GCA_919902475.1 Nitrospiria bacterium | reverse complement strand
GCAATAATTTTTACAGGCGCATACGGCATAACATTAGAGCGGATTGCCTACAGGCCGCTCCGCAATGCCCCAAGGTTATCTATCCTCATCAGCGCTATTGGCATGTCCATTTTTTTGCAGAACTATGTGATGCTGTCGCAGGGCGCAAGGGACAAGATATTTCCGCATGAATTAAAGATTCAGGGCAGCCTTATTATCGCTGATGCGCATATCACATATACACAGATATTGATAATGGCACTTTCTGTTTTAATGATGGCAGGCCTAACTTGGTTTATAAAAAAGACAAGGGTCGGCATGGCAATGAGGGCAACTGCACAGGATATGCGCATGGCAGGGCTTCTCGGCATAGATACTAACAGGATAATTGTAATTACCTTTCTTGTCGGCTCCATACTCGCAGGCGCAGCAGGCGTGATGATAAGCATGTATTACGGCATTGCGAATTTTTACATGGGATATGTCGCAGGCATAAAGGCATTTACAGCAGCAGTGCTCGGCGGCATTGGCAATATCCCCGGCGCAATGCTCGGCGGTCTTCTTCTCGGCCTTCTTGAGGCGCTCGGCGCAGGCTACATATCAAGCGAATATAAGGATGTCTTTGCCTTTGCCATACTTGTCCTCGTCTTAATCTTTAAGCCGACAGGACTGCTTGGGGAAAGGGTCTCTTATAAAGTATGATGCAGGATATAAAAAAATGGGCCATCGGCTCATTATGGCTCTTTATACTTACAATCCCTTTTCTCGGAATAATAAATGGATTGTATCTCCTCGTTTCACTTATTGCCCTTGCAATTCTCTATCTCATTTATAAATCCTTTGAGCAAGGGATTTCAGATATACAATATAAAATATTTCAATTATCCATCCCTTCCATACGCTGGCCTTTGTATTCAGTCATTGCCATCCTTGTTATAATACTGCCGTTTATCTCTGACCCTTACATTACAAATGTAGGAACATCTGCGCTTACATACATTGTGCTTGCACTCGGTTTAAATATTGTTGTCGGCTTTGCAGGGCTCCTTGACCTTGGCTATGTTGCGTTTTATGCAGTTGGCGCATATTTTTATGCGCTTTTGTCAATTAAGGCAGGGCTCTCATTCTGGGCTGTGCTGCCGCTATCTGCAATCATGGCTGCAATCTTCGGCATCCTCCTCGGGTTTCCAACATTAAGATTGAGAGGAGACTATCTTGCCATTGTAACACTCGGGTTCGGCGAGATGATAAGGATTACCTTGAATAACTGGGACAGCTTAACAGGCGGGCCCAATGGAATACTCGGCATCAGAGGCCCGGACATGCTCGGCCTCTCTTTTTCCCAGCCATATCATTATTATTATCTTATTATTATAATCGGGATATTTACAGTCTTTGTTGTAAACAGGCTTAATAATTCACGCATAGGAAGGGCGTGGATTGCCATACGCGAGGATGAGATTGCTGCAGAGGCAATGGGCATTAATATTGTAAAGATGAAGCTCCTTGCCTTTGCATTAGGCGCATTTTTTGCAGGCATGGCAGGCGCATTCTTTGCTGGGAAGATGAAATTTGTGTCGCCTGAGAGCTTTACCTTTTTTGAATCAGTAATAATACTCTGCATGGTTGTGTTAGGCGGAATGGGGAGCATATTAGGCGTGATACTTGGCGCTGTTGTGCTGATTATCCTTCCTGAATCTCTCAGGGGATTTCAGAATTACAGGATGATTATATTCGGCGGGGCAATGGCGGCAATGATGCTCTTCAGGCCGCAGGGCATTATTGGAAATATAAAAAGAAGACTTGAGCTTCATCCTGAAGATGAGAAGATATTAAAGCAGGAGACAGAGAGCCTTTATGATGTTGAAAAAAGGTAACCTTTTACACCCTCCCCTTAGTCCCCTCCCGTCAAGGGAGGGGAAAAGTTCGTGGCTATATAATCCCCTCTCCCCTTGCGGGAGAGGGTTAGGGTGAGGTGGATTTTAAAATGAAAAAAACTGAAATAGACAAAAATAATGTTCTTCTTGAGACTAAAAACCTCACAAAGAGCTTTGGCGGCATACATGCAATTGAGGATGTGAGCCTCTATATTAACAAGGCCATGATTAATGCCCTGATTGGGCCGAATGGCGCAGGAAAGACAACACTTTTTAACTGCATAACAGGGTTCTATCCGCCCACAAAGGGAAGGATACTTTTTAATGATGAAGATATAACAGGCTTGAAGCCGCACCAGATTACAGAGACTGGCATGGCAAGGACATTTCAGAATATCAGGCTCTTTGCAGAGATGACTGTAATGGAGAATGTTTTAACAGGCAGCCAGTGCAGATACAGGATGAATATATTAAGCGCAATCCTGAATGATAAAAGGACAAGAGATGAGGAAAGGGAAATATCAAAGAGGGCGCTGAAATATCTGAGATTTACAGGCATCTCTAAATTTGCAAATCATATTTCCAGAAATCTTTCTTATGGTGACCAGAGAAGGCTTGAGCTTGCGAGGGCGCTTGCAACTGAACCTAAATTGCTATTGCTTGATGAGCCTGCTGCCGGCATGAATTCCAATGAGACAAAGGGATTGATGGAATTGATAAGAAAGATAAGGGATGAAGACATAACCATACTTTTGATTGAGCATGATATGAGGATGGTGATGAATATAGCAGACACAATAACTGTGCTTGACCATGGGATTAAAATAGCAGAGGGGACTCCAAAAGAGGTTCAGAAGAATGAGAAGGTGATTGAGGCGTATTTAGGAAGGAGGCGGCAGACTGCTTAAGATAGACAACATACACACATCTTATGGCAAGATTGAGGCATTAAAAGGGGTCTCTTTAAAGGTAAAAGAAGGAGAGATTGCCTGCCTTCTTGGCGCAAATGGCGCTGGAAAGAGCACAACCCTTTTGACTGTATGCGGCGTAAACAAGCCTGCAAAAGGGGGTATAACATTTTTCAGCAGGACAATAAACGGGCTTCCGCCTTATCAGATCGTTGAAGAGGGGATATCCCTTGTCCCTGAAGGCAGGAGGGTATTCCCAAGACTCACTGTCTACGAGAACCTCAGGATGGGCGCATTTGTAAGAAGCGATAAAATGGGTATAGAGGAGGATATGGAGGGCATATATAAAAACTTTCCTATACTTAAAGAGAGGAATAATCAGATGGCTGGCACTTTAAGCGGCGGAGAACAGCAGATGCTGTCAATAGCAAGGGCGCTGATGTCAAGGCCGAGGCTTTTGCTTTTGGACGAGCCTTCACTCGGCCTTGCGCCAATAATGGTTGAGAAGATATTTAAGATAATTAAGGATATAAATAAAAGCGGTACAACAATATTTCTTGTAGAGCAGAACGCAGCATTGGCGCTTGAGATATCTGATTACGGATATGTGATGGAGACAGGAAGGATTGTTATGGAGGATAAGGCAGAGAAACTTCTTAAAAACAAAAAGATAAAAGAGATTTATCTTGGAGGCTAAGTAAGATAACAAGATTACACCGATTACAAAGGCAGAGTGCACAGATAAGACGGACTGTTTTAATCTGTGTAATCATATTTCTAAAATCTGTGTAATCAATCTTTCATCGGAGGGAAAGATGCATAAGTTTGACCCAAAAAAGATAGACATACTTATCAGCGAAGAAAGAAAGAAGGAGCTTGACCCTTCAAAATATCTGAAAGAAAAGGGCTTAAAAAAGGGTATGGCCTTTGCTGATATTGGCTGCGGCCCGGGATTTTTTGTATTCCCTGCATTAGAGATTGTAGGCAAGACAGGAAAGGTCTACGCCTTAGATACACAGCAGGAGATGCTGAATGAGCTGAAAAAGAAAAGACCTTTAGAAAATGTAGTTGCATTAAAATCAGAGGAGACCGAACTGCCTGTTGAGGATAAGGCAGTTGATATGGCGCTCATGGTCTTTGTCCTGCATGAGGTTCATCATCCAGTAGATTTTTTGAAAGAGGTAAAGCGGATTTTAAAGCCTTCTGGCAAGCTGATTGTGATTGACTGGGAGAAAAAGGTAGAGGAAAAGGGCCCGCCATTTGAAGAGAGGATTTCAAAAGAAAAGGCAGGCGAAATCTTTGCGCAGGCAGGTTTTGAAAAAATAGAAACAAACAGCCTCAATCCTTCGCATTATGAGGTTGTGGGAAAGAAGGAAGATGATTAGGCGGTTAGCTGTATGGCATGTTATGCGGTTTTTCTTTTTCTCTCCGGCTGATGGATAATTCCGAGTAAACCATCTATAGATAAGTCTTCATCCAATAATGGCCAATGTATTCCGTATCCAGCGGGTGAGATTTCAAAAGTATTCCTTTCTTGCTCTGATGCTCTTTTTAAGGCAGGTGATATCTTATTTAATTCAAACCCGCCATCTTTACCATCTATTATCAGAAAGAGGAAGTCTCCCTCAAATCTGATATTACTGACTTCATGATGCTTTTTCATTGTTGATGCCTCCGTTGAAATTCATCCCATTGCTGTTCAATATAATCAAAATGCTCATATATTGTCTTCTTAATCAGCCTTTTATCTTTTGGCACCATATTAAATGTAAAGGCTTCGTCAATGTCAAAATTATCCCTGTCAAGCCAATATTTACATTCCATATCACCTTTGCGGCAGTGTATATTGTATATGTATTGGTTCATTACCTTCATTTGCATAGAAAAACAATCTCCAGCCTGAAATTAAGAGTATAGTAGGTATTTCCTTCATTTTATCCTTTTTGCTGCCCAGCATTTATTATTTGAAATCTATCTAATGCAATAGCAAATGTCAATAAGCAAACCCGACATTCCTATCCTCTTGTCTGTACACTAAAATTATACGCATATTCAGTGTTGAAATACACATTTGAGCAGGCCTTGAAGGTATTCAAATGGATTAATAGATTAACCTCCATAGAATGATACCCTCCGCCCAAACAGATAGCTACAGGAATCCCAGCCTCTTTTATCATATTAAAAACCATATCATCCCTTTTTGCCATCTCCTTTAAGGACAATGGGCCTCTTCTTGCCATAGGGTCTTTCTCAAACACATCTGCTGCTGCCTTGTATATCACATACTGCGGGAAACCGCTCTTTAGTTCTTTTGAGAGTTTTTTCTTTAATAAAAGTAGGTATTCATTGTGCATAACATAAAGGCGGGAGAAGAGATATCCCATTGAAAGATTATGGAGATACTCCCCCTGATTGCAGGCAGAGATTATGTCATCTGTTCCATTTCCTATGTGGTAATCGCAATCAAGTATTAAACCTCTTAAACCTGAATCTCTATGTATCTTCTCTGCTGTGATATTAAGGTCATTTAAAGGGCATAGGCTGCCGCCCATCATGTATTTTGCATGATGAAAGCCTGTGCTCATGCTCATTGTCGGTTCGCCTGTGGAGACAGCATACGCTGCAGCATAATATATGCTGGCAGTTGCATAAGGAATGGCGTCTGCAAACTCCTTGCTCCATGGG
>CAKKRA010000359.1:1345-2921 GCA_919902475.1 Nitrospiria bacterium | reverse complement strand
TAGAATAGGACATTTCTATCTTGGCTATTTAGGACATTATCATGTTGGGATTACACAGCAAATGAAGAATTGAATGTAAGGCTATTTCTGCCGCCATGTTAGATAGGCATGGAACTGTCTGAGGTGGTCACTGTTTTCAATCACAAAGTCCATGTTGGAGATAATCAGCATCCCTGCATTTACAAGCCTCTCTACAATAGGTTTCACTGCATCAGCCTTCAGTCCTGCCATTCCTGCGAGGTAATCATAGGTTACTGGATAATTTATTCTGATGCCATGAGGCTCCTCTACACCGTAATCATCAGAAAGTTTTAATATGGCGTCCACAACGCGGCTTGCATCATCCCTTAGAAGGAGCGCCTCAATCTTGTTGTTTGTCTCCCTCAGTCTGCCTGAGAATTTTATGAGCATCTTAATTGCTATTGTAGGGTTCTTGGAAAACATCGGCTCAAAATTATCTTTATCTATTACAATTACCTCTGCTTCCTTATTTGCAATGGCAGATGCAGAGCGCGGCGCATTCTCAAGGAGCGCCATCTCGCCAAAGAAATCGCCCTTCTCCATAATCGCAAGCACCACCTCTGAACCCCTGATGTTCTTTACAATCCTCACCTCGCCGGAGAGAAGAACATACATGTGCTCCCCTGCTTCGCCTTCCTTGAATATTACTGAATCCTTTGAGAAACGCCTTTTGAATTTTTCTGAGACCCCTGCCAGATCTGTCATAGGTTATCCCCCTTATTTAGTAGAATAACCCCCTTAGTCCCCCTTTAATAAAAGGGGATATAGGGGTTACTTAACCTTTATGCTGTTTCTCCCCATCATCCCCTTTACACTCGGAAAGACATCTATATTTGTATGCGGCAGAAAGAGCGCAGAGACATATTCATCCATAAAGGAGCGGGATACAGAAAGCTCTAAGTATGTCATCCTCTTTGCAATGCCCTCTGCCTCTTTTCTCAGGTGCCTTGATATAAGCGAAAGATATGCGCCCATTATGGATGTATTCCCAAGAAACTTGAATTTATCAATGGGCAGATCAGGAAGCAGGCCTATGGTTATTGCCCTCTCCACATCTATATAATTCCCGAACCCGCCTGCAATCAGTATCTTGCTAACATCATTAAATGTATAGCCGACCTCTTTTAATAATATTGCAAGACCAGCGTATATAGCGCCTTTTGCGCGGATGATATTATCTATATCAGGCTCTGTTAGCGCAATATCCTGCTCAAGCCCTGCATCCTCTTTCCAGACAAGGACATACTCTGGCCCATTCTCTCCGCTCCTCACCCTCTTTGAACCGATATCAAGCTGAATCTTGCCGCGCAAATCTATAACGCCTGATAAAAACATCTCTGCTATTGCATCTATCATCCCAGAGCCGCATATGCCTGTTGGCTTTACATTGCCTATTACTTTATAGCTCGCCTCATAAGTCTCCCTGTCTATTGTAACCTGCTCTATTGCGCCATTCATTGCCCTCATCCCGAATTTTACACCGCCGCCCTCAAAGCATGGGCCTGCAGAGCAGGCCGTTGTAATAAACCACTCGCAATTGCCGAGCACAACCTCG
>CAKKRA010000359.1:0-1304 GCA_919902475.1 Nitrospiria bacterium | reverse complement strand
CCTGCACATCCCAGAGGCAAGGACACCGGAAGTTATATCACCGCCAACATAACTCGCAATGCTTGGAAGGGAATAAAGAACTGCCTGCTCATTTACCTTTATCCCGATGTCCTTTGCCTTTGTAAGAGGAAAAAGATTTGCCACAGGCACATAAGGCTCTTCTCTTATATACTGGGGGTTGACGCCGTAAAAGAGGTGCGTCATTGTTGTATTGCCTGCTATGACAATATTGTCTATGAGGTTTAGGTCAATATTATTCTTTTTTGCAATGCCTTCTGTAAGTGTATTTACATTGGAGATTACCAAATCCTTCATAACAGAAAGGCCGTTCTCCTTGCTTGTTGCATATACAATGCGGGTTATGACGTCATCGCCGTATTTCATCTGGGGATTGTAGCTGGAGGCAACATCTACAATCCTTGCGTCAACCAAATCTACAAGATAAACAACAATAGAGGTGGTGCCAATATCAACAGCAATTCCGAATCTCTTCTTTACCAAATCACCCGGCTGGACGTCTACAATCTCAATTGCCTCGCCATCCTCTAACAGGGTTACTGTAACCTTCCAACCCCCTTCTCTCAATACCACAGGAAGTTTTTTTATAACAGACAGGTCGCATAACACGCCCTCCATATCATAATCAAGATTCTCAAGCTCCCTCTTTAACCTTTCAAGATCGCTTGTATGGTCTTCTAAAGTCGCTGGGGGAAGCTCAACAAATATCTTCTTTGTTAAGGATTCAATAGAACCCTCGTGCCTTACAAGCTCCTTGAAATCCTTTCCCATTACGCCTGTTGCAATCTTCTGGCCTGCCCTAATCCTTGACTCAATGGGAACCTCAACAGTCATGCTGCTTTTTATCTTTGTCCTGCACGCAAGGAGATAGCCCTTATCTATCTCATCCTGAGTTAAATGGCCGGACTTTTCTGTCTCAAACTCGCCTTGCTTTACTATTACCCTGCACTTGCCGCATATCCCCTCGCCGCCGCATGGCGCATTGATATGAACAGCTGCGTGCTTTGCAGCATCAAGAAGATTCGTGCCTGCATCAACCTCAATGGACTTGCCCTCTGGCTGGAAGTTTATCTTAAACCTCATTCAGTTTCCTCCGAGAAAATAATACCATTTTCATCCCTCAAAAGCAAGACAGCCTTGACAATACCTGTTTTTGTAGTATACTAATAACATTGTCTGGTGAGGGGAACAGCTTCAATTAACGGCATGGGGGAGGCCTGAATGATTATTAAACATAGAAGACTCTTATGCCTAAATTCAGCATCAAGACCAAGCTAATCATCCTT
>CAKKRA010000358.1 GCA_919902475.1 Nitrospiria bacterium | reverse complement strand
AGAAAGGACAAAGAATGGGTATTGCAACAGACTCCATGGTCTGCGAGGGATGCATAATCAGCGGCGGACATATACACAAGAGCATCCTCTCGCCGCGAGTCAGGATAAACAGCTATTCCTTTGTAACAGAATCTATCTTAATGGAAGATGTTGAGGTTGGAAGATACGCAAAAATAAAGAGGGCAATTATTGATAAAGGCGTAAAGATTCCGTCTGATATGCGGATAGGCTATGATATTGAAGAGGACAAGAAAAGATTCTATGTTTCGCCGAATGGGATTGTAGTAATATCAAAAGGAACTATCCTTGAGTAACAGCTTTGTAAAAAGTCCATCTGCTGCGTTGTCGCATCGGCCTCGCATCCTCACATACTACTTAGTATGCTGCGGTGCGAGCCCTCGCTCCGCCTTGCATCTGGAGCTTTTTACTTTGCTGTTAAATATTAAACTATGACCAAACATCTAAAAATAGCATTTCTCTGGCACATGCACCAGCCCAGTTATATTGACCCTTTAACAAACAGGACATCAATGCCCTGGGTAAGGCTTCATGGGATAAGGAGCTATTACGACATGATTGCAATACTGGATGAGTTCCCCGGCATCAGGGTCACCTTCAATCTTGTGCCTGCCCTCTTAAAACAGCTTGCTGCATATACAGACAATAATATAAAAGATACTTTTTGGGAGCATTCTATAAAATCTGCATCAGATTTAACTGAGGCTGAAAGAAGGTTTATTCTTACCAATTTCTTTATGATAAATTGGGAAACTGCAATTGTGCCTCACAAAGGCTATCTGCGTCTGCTTGAAAAAAGGGGCAGGCATATATATCATCATACAATAGACGATGCAATAAAAAGCTTTACTGATAATGATATAAGGGATCTGCAGGCATGGTTCAACCTCGCATGGTTTGGTTTTAAGACAGATGAGAAATATGAAGAGATAAGAGAGCTAAAGAAGAAGGGAAGAAGCTTCTCTGAGGATGAAAAAAACAGCATCCTTAATATACAGTCAGAAATATTAAAAAAAATAATCCCTCTTTATAAGTCAGCAGAGGAAAGGGGGCAGATAGAGATTAGCACATCTCCATTTTATCATCCCATTATGCCTCTTCTATATAATACAGAGATTTCAAGACGCTCCCTTCCGGACAATCCCATGCCTGAAAAATTCAGCAATCCTGATGACGTCAGCTCTCAGATAAGATTGGCAATAGAGTATCATGAAAAGGTCTTTGGAAAAAAACCTGCCGGCATATGGCCGTCAGAAGGCTCTGTGTGCCCTGAGATTATCCCTATCCTGCACAAAGCCGGCATCAAGTGGACTGCCACAGATGAAGGGATACTTTTTAAAACAATAGGAAAAAAGGACAAGGCAGGATACTTATACAAGCCTTATAAGGCCGTCTACCATGATACAGAAATAGCAGTTATATTCAGGGATCAGGGGCTCTCTGACCTTCTTGGTTTTACATATTCTAAAAACCCGCAGGCTGCTGCTGCAAATGACCTTATCCAGCACTTTTATGAGATAAAGAATGCCTTATCAGGCGATTCCCATCTTGTTTCAATAATACTTGACGGCGAAAACCCATGGGAGCACTATCCGCATAACGGCGGTGATTTCCTGAGAAACCTCTATAAAGGCCTGTCAGATGCTGAGGGGCTTGAGACTGTAAGGATTAATGACTATCTTAATGAAAACCCGCCGTCAGATACACTGGAGAATATCCATTCAGGCTCATGGATAAGCAGCAACTTTGCTATATGGATAGGCTCATATGAAAAGAATCTTGGATGGGACTATCTAAAAAGGACAAGGGAGTTTTTGAAAGAGGCAGAGGGCACAGGCCAATATTCTTTAGATGATATAAACAAATGCTATGAATCTATATATATGGCAGAGGGAAGCGACTGGTTCTGGTGGTATGGGGATGATTTCTTCAGCGATAATGACGAGGAGTTTGACAGGATATTCAGGACGCATCTTTCCAATGTTTACAGAATATTAAAAAATGATGTGCCATCTTATCTTGAAACACCGATTATACAGTTCCATGAGGTAAGGCCTGAAAAGGTGCCTGTTGGTTTTATAACACCTTTGATTGACGGAAGGGTAACAGATTATTTTGAATGGATTGAGGCAGGCTGTATAATAAGCGCCCGGCACAGAGGCACAATGTATAAGACAGAGAGATTCCTTGAGGAGATATATTACGGATTTGACCTGAATAAACTCTACATACGCATTGACCCGGTTCTTAATATAGAGCTTGAAGAAGATTTAAAGGCAGAGATTATCATCTTTGACAATGAAGAGTTTAGATTAGTATTCCCATTTGGGAAAAAGGATGTAAGTTCATACACGCTTATCAGGGCATTTAACGGCAAGACAGAAAAGATAAAGGATATAGAAAGCATCAAGGCAGACAAGGTAATTGAATTATCCATCCCATTTTCTGAATTAAACCTAAAAACAGGGGAAAATGTAAAGATAAACATA
>CAKKRA010000357.1:2891-10876 GCA_919902475.1 Nitrospiria bacterium | reverse complement strand
GTAAAGGCCATGCCGCCGCCGATTATTACCTTGTCAACCTTTTCGCCGAGATTTTCTATCACGCCTATTTTTCCAGAAACCTTTGCGCCTCCGAGCACAGCAACAAAGGGACGAACAGGGTTTGCAACCGCGCCTACAAGATACTCAATCTCCTTTTTCATCAAAAATCCTGCAACAGAAACAGGGACATATTTGGTAACGCCTGCTATAGATGCATGGCTCCTGTGCGCAGCGCCAAAGGCGTCATTCACATATACATCTGCAAGCCTTGCAAGAGCCTTTGAAAATGCCTCGTCATTTGACTCCTCGCCAGCATGGAATCTCAGATTTTCAAGAAGCACAACATCCCCGGCCTTCATCTTTGCTATTATCTTCTCAACCTCTTCGCCAATACAGTCATTTGCAAATATTACCTCTTTATTGAGAAGCCTTTTTAGCCTCTTTGCAACCGGCGCAAGGCTGAACTGCTCAACCCTCTTTCCTTTCGGCCTTCCAAGATGGGAGCAAAGAATAACCTTTGCGCCTTCATCTATTGCATGATTGATCGTTGGAAGGGTGCATCTTATTCGCGTATCATCTGTAATATTCTGATTGCCGTTTAAAGGGACATTAAAATCAGCCCTTATGAAAACCCGCTTACCTTTAATATCTACATCTTCTATTGTCATCTTGTTGTTCAGATACATCTTTAATATCCCTTCTTTCCCATATACAGAATCAAATCCTTCAGCCTTGATGAATATCCCCACTCATTGTCATACCATGAAATAACCTTTACCATCCTCTTTTCAATCACCTTTGTAAGATTAGCGTCAACAATAGAGGAATTTGGATTATTATTAAAATCCACTGATACAAGCTCCTCGTCTGAGTATGATAGTATGCCTTTTAACGGGCCTTCAGCAGCCTTTCTTAATGCAGCCTTTACCTCATCCTCTGTAACATCCTTTTCCACCTCGCACACAAAGTCTACAACAGAGACATTTGCTGTCGGCACCCTCATTGCCATGCCATCCACCTTGCCTTTTAATGACGGGAGGACAAGGCCCACTGCCTTTGCAGCGCCTGTTGTTGTAGGTATCATGGATACTGCTGCTGCCCTTGCACGGCGCAGGTCCTTGTGCGGAAGGTCAAGTATCCTCTGGTCATTTGTATACGAATGGATGGTAGTCATCAAGCCGCGCTTTATTCCGAAATTATCAAGCAGCACCTTTGCAACCGGGGCAAGGCAGTTTGTTGTGCAGGAGGCATTGGAGATGATATTGTGCTTTTTGGGGTCATAGTCATTCTCATTTACGCCCATAACAACCGTCAGGTCAGGTTCCTTTGCAGGCGCGGATATAATCACCTTTTTTGCTCCTGCTGTTAAATGCTTTGATGCGCCTGCCTTGTCTGTAAAATGGCCTGTAGATTCTATTACTATATCTATACCCATATCCTTCCATGGGAGCACAGCAGGGTCTTTAACTGCAAGGATTTTTGACTCCCTGCCGTTTACAACTATTGCCCCTTCCTTTGCCTCTACCTTTGCATCAAAGATGCCGTGCACTGAATCGTATTTCAAAAGATGCGCCAATGTTTTAGCATCTGTTAAATCATTGATAACAGTAATCTCTATCTCCTTATTGCCGAGAGATGTGCGAAAGAAGTTTCTTCCTATTCTTCCAAAGCCGTTTATTCCCACTTTTATAGCCATTTGTTCCTCCTTATTTTATAAAGATATAATTATATAATCTATTGATAAATTTAATAAATCTTTGAAGCAAAGCTGGAAGGCATATTTGATTTTTTATTAATGAATTATAGTAACGGACAGAGGAAATGTCAATTGAAAAATTTCTGCTTATGATATTGCCTGAAAAAGCGCTGAGCGATAGTAAATCAGAAGAATTATGCCAAAGACAATGCGGTACCAGGCAAAGGGTATAAAATTGTGGTGTGCAATGTAGCTAAGCAGAGCCCTTACTGCAATAAAGGCGCTGAAAAACGCGGTTATAAAACCAACAGCAAATACGCTAATGTCATTAGCGCTAAGCAGATGCCAGTGCTTATACAAATCATAAAATGTTGCAGCAGATATAATCGGTATTGCAAGAAAGAACGAGAACTCAGTAGCCGCTTTTCGCGACAAGCCGAATATCATGCCGCCAATAATAGTTGCCCCTGCGCGTGATGTGCCTGGGATTAGAGAAAATACCTGTGCAAAGCCGATCTTCAGGCTATCTTTCCAGTTCATGCTGTCTATATTCTCTATACTGGGGACAATCGGCCGCCTTTCCACAAACAAAATAATTAGGCCGCCTGCAATAAATGCAATGGCTACTGCAAATGGCTGAAATAGATATATTTTGATTATCTTTATAAACAAGACGCCGAGTATAGCAGCAGGCAGAAAGGCGATAAACAGGTTAATGACAAAACCCCTCGCCTGGCTGTTATAAGGCAGGCTGAAAATGACCTTAGCCAAGCGGCTGCGATACTCATAGCAGACAGCAAGTATTGCGCCGAGCTGTATGGCGATCTCAAACACCTTGCCGACCTCGTTATTAAAACTCAAAAGGTCGCCTGCAATAATAAGATGGCCTGTGCTTGAAATCGGCAGGAACTCTGTTAAGCCCTCAACAATGCCGAGGATAAAGGCTTTGATAAGAATTAGTAAGTCCATTTTTGTGTCTGGATTTTAGTTAGCAGCAATAGAAAAGTCAATCAAAAACTTTTTTGGGTTTCAATCCACGCCCCCGCGTGGGGGGGCGGCGGGTTTATTTTTCTCCTAAATCCTCAGCAATAAGACTGAATTGCCCCAATGCCGCTTCAAGGTCTTCTGCGATCTCGCGGGCAATGACATCAGGCTCAGGAAGGTACACTCTGCATATTTAAGTCAAAAAATCTATCATGTTCTATGACCCTGTAATTCCAAATCATTGGATTCTAAACGCTCCAGTCAGCAATATTTAGACCTTTTATCTGCTTAAACTCACGGACATTATTTGTCACTAAGGTCGCCCCGAGACTCAGCGCATGTGCGCCGATAAGCATATCCATAGACCCAACTGGTGTTCCGGCCTTTTCAAGAGCAGCACGGACTGTTCCATAGGACACAGTCGCTTCATCATCAAAGTCCGCAATCTCTAAGGGTAAGAGGAATTCGTACAGAGCCTCCCTGTTCTTTTGAGCCTGCTGGCTTTTCTCTACCCCATACCTGAGTTCAGCAAGGGTAATAGACGATATCCCGATGTCTCCAATGGCATGTGCCTTGAAATGGCGAAGGACTTTCTCGGATTTTTTCTTGATTAGATAGATGCAGATGTTGGTATCAAGCATGTATTTCATCAAAAAGACTCCCTTTTCTGTGTCCTTGGCTGCTTCCGTTCTGCCATAAAGTCTGGACTGAACTTGTCGAGGCTCTCCATTAGCGAATCCCACGAGCCTTTTACCGGGATCAGCATAACAACATTGCCGGACTTTTTGATAAACACATGGTCATCATCAAACCGGAACTCCTTAGGAAGACGGACAGCCTGGCTTTGGCCATTCTGAAAAAGTTTTGCAGTTTTCATACATCACCTCCACTTAATAATATATATTATTAATATATATTAATAAACATAGCAGTGCAAGAAAAATCGTCTTCACGCTGCCAGAGCCTCTTTCATCTCTTTTTCTAACATTCCCACCCCTCCGGCAATTTTTTTGAACAGATGCAACACGTTGTTCCACTACATGTTTTGCCTTTATATTAGAGTTTGCGTCTAAGGCAAAAAATCTATCATGCTCTATGACTCTGTAATTCCAAATCATTGCCAGACCCCATTAGTTTTTAGATATCCGTATTATGTTATGTATTAAAACAGAGTAAATTATCAGGGTTTTCTGACTTCAATGTCCTTGATATTCTTAAAGTCTTTTTCATCGTATGTATAGACTATGGAAAAGTCTTTTTCCAAACCCCAGTATCCGATTACTGCATCTGCGAATTTCACGTTCTTTTCTTCATACAATCTCAGCGCTTTTCTGAAAACATCTTCCATCTCAATATGAAGTTCAGGCGTGTTCATGACCGCCTCCGTAAGCTCCCTGACCGTTTTCCTGCCAAGCTTGTAATATTTCTCCAGCACCCATACTATTTCCATGACTACTATCGGGAGGATGTAAAGGTGAATTTCTTTTCGCTTAGCCTTCTCCAGAAGCCTCTCACAGGCTTTTCTTTTGATATCATCGTCTTTAATAAGAAGCCTGAGCAGAACATTAGTATCTACGATTGCCCTATGCACGTTCTTTCACAGCCTCCTCTGTTGCTTTCTCTATTATTTCCTCTATCGGTATGGCAGGCTTGGAGAGAAATCCTATATAGTCATGAATGGTTTTCCCCTTCTTTATAATAATATCTCCCTCAGATTTCTCGATAAGAAGCGTATCCCCTTCTTTTATGCCGAGGATTTTCCTCATTTCTTTTGGCAGGGTTATCTGTCCTTTTGGCAATACTTTTACTGCTTGCATAATTCCTCCTACTAATTAATAATTTCCTACATTTTATTTTAGCAGTAAATTACAAAATTGTCAAACATTTAACCACCTAAGCTGCCAGCGCCTCGTTCATCTCGTCAATCAACTGCCACAACTGCTCCCCGAATAATTGATAGACCTTTCCAATGCCGCCTTCCTGCGCAAAAGGGACATAATTGAAATCATCCTTTTCTATGCTCAGGTTGGCAGCAATATGGTCTCGTATCATCTCAAGCCAGCGAACCTGCTCAGGGGTAAACTTCTTTCCTGCTGAATAATCCGCTTGTTAAACCTTTCATGCACATACTCGCTGAACGGCTCAAGCTCATCATGACGGATTGCAAATCGTATCAATGAAACAAGGTCTGTGAGAATCCTCTGGCTGCTTGCGCCCCGCACCTTTGACCTTTCTAATGCTGCATACGCATCCCAGAGCCTGTCAACGCGCCATAGATAAGGGGGCTTCTCTATCACCTCTGAGAGGGCTTTAATGTCTTCAAATCGGAGACGCTCTTTATACGGCCTGCTGTAGAGTATCTGAATGGCGGTAATCTCATCCTTATGCTCTTTTATGAACTGCTCAAAGGATGTAACTGTCTTTCGCGCCTTCTCCAATGTGTCCGCATCAAACCCTACAACTACCTCTTTAGAAAGGCGAAGACTTTCAAACGGGGTTGACCAGAACAAAACCATAAAAAAGCAATAAGATATTGACAGAAATGGGGAGAAAAAGGATTAAGTGACAACTTTATATTATGGTTACAAAGCGCTGTAGGGTTTGACAAAATTCAGGATAGACTTTGGGCGCATGAAGCTGAAGTGGTATATCCCTGTCACGGATGACCAACAGTATTATGTATATTTAGCCACTTTTGCCGAGATATTATCGTATCTTGACTTTAAGAAGAAATATGAGATAATAATATCTATAATAGTTTATATAGATGGTATGATAAATTAAGGAGGTAAACAATGCCAAAAGTAAAGGAGATTTCAGAAGAAAAGATTTTAAATATTCTAAAAATTCTTCCTGAGAACAAAAAGATAGAGGCTATAGATTTTTTGGAGTTTTTAAGTCAGAAATTTAGAGCTGGTAAAGGATTAGATGTTAGAAAGGCGGTCATGGCGGTTGAGAATACCTCTGGGAGCATAAGATTAGATAAAAAAACGCTAAAATATATTGCAGAGGACAAAGAATTAGAATATGAAGTTTGATGAGCTAAAAAAAGGTGAAAGTATATTCATTGATGCAAATATCTTTATTTACCACTTCGGCGGCCAATCTGACGAATGTAAGGAGATTCTTATAAAGTGTGCAAAGGGCGACCTAAAAGGATATACACTGACATCTATTTTGGCGGAGGTGCTACACAGATTAATGATAGCAGAGGCAATAGAAAAAGGCTATATTAGCGGCAGAAATCCTGTTAGGGAATTAAAGGCGAATCCTGAAATAATCAAAAAGCTTTCTTCTTACATTCGTAGTGTTGATAAAATTAATGAGATGAACATACAAATTATAGGGCTTACGAAAGAACTTATAAGTGAAAGTGGGAAGATAAGAAGGTTGGAAGGACTGTTAACGAATGATTCACTTGTATTAATTGTGATGAAAGAATTTGATCTAAAGAATCTGATTACCAATGACAATGACTTTAACCATATAAAATGGCTAAGGATTTACAAGCCTTCAGACCTACTATAATCTGCTGCCCAGACTTTTTCCAAAAAGACCTTGTTTAACCTGTCCATTTTTTAATATAATATCCTCAAACAATCTAATAAAGAGGAGACAATATCAGACAACTCTACGGAAATACAAACGGGCTCAAATCGGGCATTGAGAAAAGGATAGAGCATGTCTACAGGAGAAAGATACCGCCTGAGATGGTTATCACGCCTGAGCTTGCAAGGTATCTTACTGAACTGTCGCTTGAAACAGGAAGGCAGATTGGCATACTTGCAGACAGGAAAGGTGTAATACAGTTTGTAATTATCGGCTATGAAAAGGAGCTGCTCATACCTGATTTGTCTGACTTCCGTCTTGGAAGAAAGAGGCTGCGCGGGGTGCGGCTGATACATACACATCTTAAAGATGAACCCCTGTCGCAGGATGATTTGACTGACCTTGCCATGCTGAGACTTGATATGATTGCAGCGATTGGTGTTTTGGAAAACGGCCTTCCCGGAAATATCTATACAGCACATCTTCTGCCGCCAAATCCAGAGAAAAAGGTATATCAGGTTGATGAACCTCTATCGTTTCATAGATACGATTTGGATTTTCAGGAATTTGTTTATTCATTAGAGGATGAGCTGTCTAAAAAGGCAATTGGCTATGATGTCAGAGACAAAAGGGAGAGGGCATTACTTGTAAGCGCCTCAACAAAGAGCAAGGCAGAGCAGGAAGAATCCCTTGAAGAATTAAAAGAGCTTGCACATTCAGACGAGCTAATTGTGCTTGATACTATTGTCCAGAGGCCGCATCAGATAAATCCAAAGTATCTTCTCGGAAGCGGCAAGATAAAGGAGCTTATTATAAATTCCCTTCAGCTTGGCGCTGATATAATAATCTTTGACCAGAACCTGTCGCCTGCGCAGGTAAAGGCATTGGGCGAGATAACAGAATTAAAGGTTATAGACAGGACACAGCTTATTTTGGATATATTTGCAAGAAGGGCGCACAGCAGGGAGGGAAAGGTTCAGGTTGAGCTTGCACAGTTGAAATATCTCTTGCCAAAGTTGTCAGAAAGGTCTACTGCCTTATCAAGATTAACAGGAGGCATTGGCGGAAGGGGACCTGGTGAGACAAGGCTTGAGGTAGACAGGCGGCGGGTAAAGGACAGGATTTATAATCTTGAAAAAGAGCTTGAATCGCTAAACAAGGGAAGAAACCAGAGAAGGAGCAGGCGGCGGGAGGCAAAGATACCGATTGTCTCAATAGTGGGATACACAAATGCAGGGAAGTCAACATTGTTAAATGCGCTTACAAACAGCAGTGTGCTGACGCAGAACCTCCTCTTTGCAACTCTGGATACATCAACGAGAAGATTAAGATTTCCGAGGGAGAGGGAGATAATAATCACAGACACAGTAGGCTTTATAAAAGACCTGCCAAAGGATCTTCTTACTGCCTTTCTTCCGACATTGGATGAGCTAAAGGATGCAGACCTTCTTCTGCATATTGTTGATATAAGCAATCCGAGATTTGAGCAGCAGATTGAGGATGTAAACAAGATATTAACAAATCTTGAACTGGATAAGATTCCTCAGCTTGTGGTATTCAACAAGACGGATAGGATAGAGCAAAAACTTGCAAAGGCTGTTGCAAAGAGGTATAAAGGTGTTGCCATATCAGCATTAGATACATCAACACTACCTGAACTCCTTAATGCAATGGAGGTTTATTTGTGGAAAGCAGAACCTTCGCATCTACAACAACAAGCCCCTGAGGATATGCGATTACAGGATTAAGGTCTATT
>CAKKRA010000357.1:0-2881 GCA_919902475.1 Nitrospiria bacterium | reverse complement strand
GTTTAAAAGCTCTGAAATAGTTATTAATGCCTTTGCAATGGCATCTATATCAACTGGAGGGCTTCCCCTAAAGCCTGTTAAAAGCGGATAACCCTTTATCTGTTTAATCATTTCTATTGCTTCATCCATATTTACTGGGGCAATGCCAAAGGAGACATCCTTTAAAAGCTCAACAAATATCCCGCCGAGCCCAAACATTACAGCAGGCCCGAATTGTGCATCCCTTATACCGCCGATAATAATCTCTGTGCCTTTTTTTACCATTGCCTCAATAAGCACGCCTTTAATCATTGCGTTATTTGCCTTTTTTGCAATATCATCCATCATTGCATCAAAGGCGCTGTAGAGCTCGTCCTTATTCTTGATATTCAATTTCACGCCGCCAACATCGCTCTTATGCAAAATATCAGGCGATACAATCTTCATTGCAATTGGCCAGCCAATAGTATTTGCTGCATGCAATGCTTCCTCTTTATTCTGCGCAACAAAATGCTCTGGCACAGGAATTCCAATTGTTTTTAAAAGCGCCTTTGCCTCATCCTCCAAAAGCGGTCTGTCCCTGTTCGGCACTGCATCATCTATAACAGCCTTTGCCTTTTCAATAAATTCATTTTTAATGACATAAGAAGACGCTTTGTTTGCGTTCAGGGAATTAATAGACCTTCCACGCTTCATCAATGCGCTAATCACCCTTATTGACCTTTCAGGAGTGAAATAAACTGGGATGCCTTTTTCTTCCACCTCCATTTTTACAGCCATTGTTTCCTCGCCTGCAGTTGAGCAGACAACAACAGGCCTTCCGCTCTTTTTTGCCTTATCAGAAATTATGTCAAAAACCCCTTTTGTCAATCCCGGTACAGCAAGATGAGCTACAACAACAACTGCATCAAAGAACGGGTCATTTACAAGACACTCCTCTAAAACCATTTCGTATTCCTTGTCTGTGGTGCTGCCAGTTAAATCAAGTGGATTATTTATGCTGTAATATGCAGGGAGCCTCTTCTTTAATCTATTCTTTAAATCCTCTGGAAATTGTGGAAGCTCAATCCCTTCCCCCGGCGCCAAATCTGCCATTACAACACCAATGCCTCCTGCGCATGTTACGATCAAAAGTTTATTGCCCTTTGCAAAGGGCTGCATGGCAAGGCCCTTTGAATAATCATACATCTCAAAAAAATTGAATGCCTCAATAATGCCGGCTTTTTTAAATGCTGCCTTGTAGACCTCATACCTTCCTGCCAATGCGCCTGTGTGCGATTTAACAGCAGCAATCCCTTTATCAAACTTACCTGCCTTTAATGCAACAACAGGTTTTTTCCGGCTGCAGAAACTGGCAGATTCAATAAACTCCCTGCCATCTTGAACAGATTCTATATACATGGCAACCACCTTTGTCTTCTCATCTTCTGCCAAATATCTTAAAAGCTCAATCTCGCCGACATCAGCACGATTGCCGTAATTTACTATCTTTGCCACGCCCACATCCTCAATAGGCGCAATGTCCCAGAAAAAGCCTACAAAGGAGCCGCTCTGTGATAAAAGGGAGAGGCTGCCGGCTTTAGTCTTTGCAACCTTTTCTAATGGAAGGAAAAAGGTATTAAACCGCGTATGATTGTCAATAACGCCGAGGCAGTTGGGGCCCAGTATCCTGATGCCGGATTTTTTTGCAATATCTTTTATCTCTTGCTCAAGCCTCTTTCCATCCTCTCCTGTTTCAGCAAAGCCGCTGCTTGAGATAATCACATTTTTTATCCCCTTTTCCACATGCTCAGACAAGACCCTTGGAACATAGGGCGCAGGGATAATGATAATAGAAAGGTCAATCTTGTCAGGGATATTTAAAACAGAAGGGTAGCATTTGTAGCCAGCAAGGTTTTCATATTTTGGATTTACAGGATAGAGCTTTCCCTTGTACCCAAAGGCAGGCAGGTTTTTTAGAATAACGCCAGAAGGCTTTCTCTCATCCCCTGATGCGCCGACAATGGCTACTGACTTGGGATTAAAGAAGGCATGGAGGTTATTTATATTGCGATGATTTTTCATATAGCTGCTTAAGTTGTTGCCAATGTTTTTTTCGGATTATCCAATTAAATGTGGTTTATCCACCTGCTGTCTGGCAGATATGAAAAAGATATTACAAATTGCTGAAAAAAGCAAGGTTAAAAGGCTCAAAGGAGTCATGTCTTTTTGTAACTGGCTTGAAGATAAGGCAGTAGTTTTTTTAAGTGCCTACTATCTGCCTCCGTCTATGTAGAGGTGAATCCTCTTTATAAAGAGGGTTATTGCTCCCTTGGCTGCGCGTCTTGCACAAGGATTAAGAGCGTTGAAAATGAGCGCGCAGGCAGATGGATAGGCACAAGCAAGTGCGGCGGAGAGTGCGGGATACACACAAAACCGCCTAAATAGTGATGTAACATATTGCGCCGCTATCCCTTTTTAAGCGCCTTTTCTAAGGCGCTATTCATAGCGCAGTACGCGGATATTTGCCGTGTCGTTTAGGGGCGCCCGAACCTTGGGCTGCAGAACGGGATTTATGCCGCGCCTGAGGATGCGCACCTGTCTTTTTTGCTGCTGGACGGAAAGCCGGTCTTGCTATCGAATGGTCCTTCTGGGGAGCTGGGACTTTGTAGTTGAAGTCCTTGATGGTACGGCGTTCGAGCTGGAAATGGAGCATTTTTTCTATTGTGCGGACCATAGCCATGTTCTCTGAGGTCACAAGGGTAAAGGCGTCGCCGCTCCTGGCGGCCCTGCCGGTCCTGCCTATGCGGTGGATGTATGCCTCGGCTGTATTGGGAATGTCGAAGTTTATGACATGAGAAATCTGCGAGACATCTATGCCGCGTGCAGCTATGTCTGTTGCCACTAATATCTGGAATGTGCC
>CAKKRA010000356.1 GCA_919902475.1 Nitrospiria bacterium | reverse complement strand
TCACGGGTGGCAAAATCCATCATGCCGTAGATGGCGACGGGATCCTCCCGCAGTTTTTGCTCGGCAACGCTCAGCGTCTCGACGAAGTCACGCCAGTCCATCGTCCCCAGGAACCGGAGGCTGCCGATGCTGTTGCTGATGGAGACCTGATCGGCGGCCTGTTGCTGGTTTCCTGACTGCACCAACTGCTCGATCGTCAGATTAGACTCGGACAGCAGTTGCTCGATCCAGGTCAGCGGCAATGCCAAAGCAGGGCTCTGCCCCTGCAGCCGGCGCGTAAATTCCGAAACGAATGGGGTCGTCATCGGCGGGCTCGACCGCGCCATATCCGCGATCACCAGAACCAGACTCTTCGGATCCTTCTCGGCCATCTCGATCATCTGGTCTGCCCAGGAATCGGCCATGTTCCGGTCGATCCTGCCGGCGGCGCTGCGGGCGGCCACGCGCCGGAGATTCTCGATCAAGGCCAGGCGCAGCATGATGGGGATGGCCCACAATTCGCCCAGCTTGAGGGCGGTGACCGACTGGTAGGACGCGACGAAACGGCGGAGACTTTCCGGATCCACCCGCCCATCGCCGTGAGCGATCGTCTCCAGCGCGATGTCATACACGCGCGGAAGTCCGGCCGAAGGGCCGTGCGCCAGACGTGGCAGCTCCCGGCTGTAACCCTTTGGCAGGTGTCTCCTGGCAGTGCGAATCTGTTCTTCAATCAGGTAGAAGTTATCGAGCAGCCATTCCCCAGCCGGTGTAATCCTGCGGTTTGCCGTGACCGCCGCTGTCAGCAGCTTACAAGCGCCAATCAGGACGCTTTCATTCTCAGCCAACCGCGTCAGGAGCCGGTCCGTGGCGCGTCCCAGACCCAGCTTGTGCAAGCCCGCCAGGGTCTTGCCATGCTGCTCCATCTGGTCGCTGCTGAACAGCTCTGATCGCAGCGGCGGTTCGTCGCCGACGTTCATTTGTATTCGGCTGTTTCCGCGGAGCCTCGCCCGCAAATGGGACAGGTTTTCAAGAATGCTCTTGCTGCTTATATTCAAGTTTGAGATCCCCTTCTGAGAAGTGTCTATGCCAGCGCCTCTACCCTGTTTTAACTGGTTTAGCAAGTAAATACGATATGCCGCCTCCTATCGCCATCATTATTAAAATAAAAAATATGCTTGAAAGCCACTGCTCTACAGTTGTTTGAAAAAAGACTACGTTCATAGAGCCTATCAGCCAGACCCCAAAGGCAACCTTGAGCATATGCGTAAAACGATTTGCCTTTGTTGAAAGCCCGCTTATGGTAAATCCAATGCCGCCGAGCAGTATGTTTGAGGCGGCGATTGCATTTACCGGGAGTTTTTGAGCGCCAGCGGCTCCTAAAATAGCTACAAAAATAAATGTGCCTATAAATATCAGGCATAGGATAATTATTGCGTCCCGTATAACCATTTTCCAATCTTTCATGTTTTCCTCCTTAACATGTCTATTCTCCATGATATGTTTTTGCTTATTTTAGCATAAGGCTGGACTTTATCAACAGGAAATGTTAAATTTTTATATGGAGCTTTTTAAAGAAAAGCCGATAAAAGAGCCTCTTGCATACCGCATGTGTCCAAGAACGCTTGATGAGTATGCTGGTCAGGAGCATCTGCTTGGCAAGGGAAAACTTTTGCGAAGGGCGATTGAGGCAGACAGGATTACATCGCTGATTTTATATGGCCCGCCTGGAACAGGGAAGACTGCCCTTGCCAGAATCATTGCAGCAAAGACAGAGGCGCATTTTGAATGGCTGAACGCAGCAACAGCAGGATTGGATGAATTAAGAAAGGTTTTAAAATCAGCGAAAGACAAAAAGACAAAAGAAATACGCACAATACTCTTCCTTGATGAGATACACAGATTCAACAAGCTACAGCAGGATGCGCTCCTTCCTGATGTTGAAGAGGGAAATATCATATTGATTGCTGCAACAGTGGAGAATCCGTTTTTTTATGTTAATTCCGCCCTTCTCTCGCGGAGTCAGGTCTTTGAGCTAAAGCATTTATCAGAGGAAAATATTTTGCAGATATTGCATAACGCTCTTTCTGACAAGGAGCGGGGACTCGGCAATCTGAATTTGGATGTTGATGAAGATGCCTTAAGGCATCTATCAAAGATATCTGATGGTGATGCGAGGAGAGGGCTGTCAGCGCTGGAGGTTGCAGCGCTTACAACCCCTGCAAATGAAAATGGCATTATAAAGATAGACCTAAAGGCTGCAGAGGAGTCTATTCAGAAAAAGGTTGTGCTCTATGACAAAAAAGGAGACCAGCATTATGATACAATCTCTGCTTTTATCAAAAGCATGAGAGGCTCTGACCCTGATGCAGCAATATACTATCTTGCAAAGATGCTCTATGCAGGCGAAGACCCTCGGTTCATTGCAAGACGAATTGTAATCTGTTCATCAGAGGATGTCGGCGATGCAGACCCAATGGCATTGGTTATTGCAACATCTGCTTTGAGGGCAGTTGAATTTATCGGCATGCCAGAGGCAAGGATACCGCTATCACAGGCAGCTATCTATATTGCAAAGGCAAAAAAAAGCAATGCCTGTTATCTGGCAATTGAGGCTGCAATGGCAGATATTGAAAAGGAGCAGACAATGGAGGCGCCTGATCATTTAAAAGATGCCCATTATCCTGCTGCCAAAAAACTTGGTCATGGAAAGGGCTACAAATATCCCCATGACTACGGCGGTTATGTGGAGCAGGAGTACCTGCCAAAAAAGAAAAAATATTATAAGCCCTCCCCTTGATTCATACACCTTAGTTTTTTTTATTTTTTTCTTGCCTCATGCGCCGCTTTTTTATTATAATAAGAATAAAGAAAGGAGGGCAGCAGCAGATGCCTATTTATGAGTATAAGTGCAGGAAGTGCGAATATACATTTGAGATCATACAAAAATCAACTGAGGAAAAGAAGGGCCTGATATGCCCGAAGTGCGGTGAAAAGGATACTGAAAAAGTATTATCTTCCTTCAGTTCATCTGGCGGCTCTTTTTGTGCGCCAAACAGCTTTTCCTGAGGCTAATCCTTAGTCGGCAGTTTGCCGAAAAGAACTTAAGCCCCGCTGTGAAAAGACAGCGGGGCTTTTTATTTTATGCCTTGACACTATTTATACAATCTGATACTAATACAAAACCATGTCAAATCTTTCTATCACACCATGCCTTACAACCGGCATTGGCAGCCTGCCTTTAAAAGAGCCTGCAGATGCATGTAAGATTATCTTTGACTCTGTGGATATCCCTTTCTGGCCTCAGCTTCCAGCAAGGAGCTTTAAAGAATTTATGATGCCTCAGTATGCTGAGGGAATGCCGTTTCTCAAAATAGATGAGGAAAAAGAAAGGATATGGTTTGAGATTGGCGATGACAAGGCAGATAAGATTTATACCTTTTACGAAAAATATCTAAAAGAAAATCCCTATGACTTTGCCCTTTCAAAGGAGTATGCGCCTGGTTTTTATTTTTTTATTGATGAGCTTGAAAAACAAAAGAGAAGATATAAATATCTTAAGGGCCATGTAACAGGTCCCCTTACATTCAGCCTCAGCATCCCTGACCAGAAGAAAAGGCCGATATATTATGATACTGATATGCTGGATGTTATTGTAAAAGCCATTTCCCAAAAGGCGGTTTGGCAGATTAAGGAGCTTCAAAAATACGCTGATAAGGTGATTATCTTTATTGATGAGCCCATTCTCTCTGCATTCGGCTCATCTACATATCTTGGTTTGGCAAGGGAGGATGTAATAAGGCTTTTAAATGAGGTGAGTGACGCTATTCAAAAGGCAGGCGCAGTCTCTGGCATACACTGCTGCGGGAATACAGACTGGTCAATAATTGCATCAACAAAAATAGATATTATAAATTTTGACGCATATCTTTTTACAAGGTCTATTGCTATTTATCCTAACGAGATAAATGCGTTTTTAAAAAGGGGCGGTTTCCTTGCGTGGGGCATTGTGCCTACAAGCGAGGCTATCAGAAAGGAATCAACGGATTCCCTTTTCAATAAGATGACAGATGGCATGAACCAGCTTATTACTACAAATACCTTTAAGGATATCCTCCTAAAGCAATGCCTGATTACACCGAGCTGCGGGACAGGCTCTATGCAGGAGGCTGATGCAAGGGCTGTGTTTAAGATGCTAAAAGAGCTTGGTAAAAGATTTAAGGAGGCTTAAAAAAGAATGAAGGTTTATTTAAACGGAAAGATTGTACCAAAGGAAAAAGCGCTTGTGTCTGTTTTTGACCACGGCTTTTTATATGGAGACGGAATATACGAGACATTAATGGTCTATAATGGAAAGATATTCAAGATAGATGAGCATATTAAAAGATTTTTTCAGTCAGCAAAAATGACAGGGTTTAAGATGCCAATGACAAAATCTCAGATTGAGGCAGCCTTTTATAAAACACTTAAGGCAAATAATCTTAAGGAGGCATATATACGGATCCAGATTACAAGGGGATACGGTGATATAGGGTTGGACCCTGCATTATGTCCCAAGCCCACGGTTGTTATTATACCAAAGGAATTTCACGGCCATCCAAAAGAGTATTATCAAAGGGGCGTGCATGTTGCAGTTGTAAATGTCAGAAGGAATCACCCAATGGCATTGAACCCTAAGATAAAGGCAACAAATTTTTTAAATAATATACTTGCAAAGATAGAGTCATTAAACAAAAAGGCTTACGAGGCGATAATGCTTACCATAAACGGCTATGTGGCAGAAGGGACGATCTGCAATATCTTTATTGTAAAGGACAGAACCTTAATTACGCCGCCAACGAATATTGGGATTCTTGAGGGCGTAACAAGAGGGCTTATAATAAGGCTTGCAAGAGAAAATGGGATTAAGGTTTTAGAAAAGGCATTTAAAAAAGACGCGCTGTATAAAGCAGATGAATGCTTCCTGAGCAGCACCACCATGGAGATTATGCCTGTAACAAGGGTTGACAATAAAAAAATCGGGAAGGGCTTGCCTGGAGAGATGACAAAGGGGCTGCTAAATAGCTTTAGAGAGAAATATGTGAGGCCGTATTATTGATGTAAATCTTAAATCCTAATATCTAATGTCCTGCCCCTAACAGTTCTTTACATTTATGGTATGTCATTCCCGCAGCGTTTTTGAGCGGGAATCTACCCTGCCTCTCGGTAGACAGGGGCAGACAGGAAATAAACAAGACTGGATTCCTGCTAGATGCATGCAGGAATGACATAATTATGTAAAGTTAATTATGAGACAGGACACTAAATCCTAAACAATATCAAAATATAAATGTTCCAAACGGTTTTGGATTTTTATCATTTGTATTTGTTTAGAATTTAGGATTTAGAAATTAGCGCTTCTTCCCCAGCGCCTTTGCAACTGCCTTCTTCAGCTTATCTACTGTAAAGGGCTTGGGAAGATAGCCAATGCCTTTTTTAACAATATCTTCTCCTACACTGTCGCCTGTTGCCATTATAACCCTCTTTGCAAGTTCAGGGTCGCTCCTCTTTATCTTGCTTAACAGCTCTATGCCGCTCATATCAGGCATCTTAACGTCGCTTATAAGCAAATCATAGGTCTTCTCCTTAATCAGTTTTAATGCTGCCTTGCCATTTGCTGCAGTATCTACATGATGTCCCTCTTTAGACAATATCTCTTTTATTAGCTCCAGAATCACTGGTTCATCATCCACAACAATGATATTACTTTTCTTTGTTATCTTTTTTTCCTCTTTTTCCTCGTCCTTTACTGCTGCATCCTCTGAGACCGCGGCCTCGGCCTGAATAACAGGGAGTTCAATGGTAAATGCAGCGCCCTCCTCTAATTTGCTTGCAACAGATATCCTTCCTCCATGCTCCTTTATAATGCCGTATGATATGGAAAGCCCTAAGCCCGTTCCCTTGCCAACGCCCTTTGTTGTAAAAAATGGGTCAAATATCCTGCTGAGATTTTCAGGCGCAATGCCTGGTCCTGTATCAGAAAGCCTTATTGTAATGATATCATTCTTGAAAGATGTGCTGATAGTCAGCATCCCCTTGCCTTCGTGCTCTATCATTGCATGCTGGGCATTATTAATAATGTTTAAAAAGACCTGCTGTATCTGAAATGAGTCAGCCATTGTCATCGGAAGATTCAGGTCAAGGCTTGTTACTACCTTTATATTATTTACATTAAGGTCATACTCCCGCAGCTCCAGCGCCATGTGTATTATATCGTTAATATTTATATATTCTCTTTCAGGCGCATGCCTCCTCGCAAAGGTCAGAAGATTCTGGACAATCTTTTTGCATCTCAATGCCTCTTTATTTATCTTTGATATGCTGTTCTTAATATCTGGCAGCGGTTCTTTTTCCAATATCAATTCTGAAAAGCCTATGATGCCTGTGAGCGGATTGTTTAGTTCATGGGCAACGCCGGAGAGCATCTCGCCGAGTGATGTCAGCTTTTCTGCCTGAATCAATTGCTGTTCAATCATCCTCTGGTCAGTCACATCCTTTATATGCTCAACCACGCCTGTTAATATGCCACTGCTGTTTTTAACAGGAAAGGCGAATTTCTGTATTATCTTTTCGCTTGTCCCCCTTTCCTCTCTAAAGTTAGTTGTCTTGGTGTTGTAAGTATCCCTTACAGCGCATACCTCGCACGGCGTATCCCTCTTTTGCAGGAGCTGATAGCATTTTTTCGTTGAGAGGTCTTTTTTGTCAAAAGGAAATTTGTTAAAGAAGGCTGTATTTGCCTTTATGATATTGTAGTCCAGATCAAAAAATATGATATTGTCCTGAATACCGTCAAAGATGGACTGAAGCTCATTCCTTGTCAAGCTTGCTGTTTCCTCTTCTGTTTTTAAACGTTTATTTACATCAAGGAGCTCCTTTGTCTTTTTATCAAGATCTTCATTCAGTATCCGCAGTTCCTCATTTGCAGATTCCAGCTCCTCGCTCTGCGTCTGCGCCTCCTCATAGGCAACCTCAAGCTGCTCCTTTGATGACTGAAGCGCCCTGTTTGTTTGCAAAAGCTCCCTGTTTTTTTCTTCAATGCTTTTCAGAAGCAGGCTCGTTTCCTCTATCTGAATCTTTAATGCCTTAACCATATCATTAAAGGCAAGGGTCAGCCTTGTCAGCTCATCTTCTGTTTTGCCTTTGTCAGCAACTGGTATGCACACATCCAAATTGCCCTTTTCTATCTCCTTAATGCCTGATGCCAAAAGCTTAAGCGGTTTTGTAATCCTTTGTGTAATAATTAAAATAATAACCAATGCGACAGCGCTTCCGAAAATGGCTGCTATGCTGATTGACCTTAGATTTTCACGCCTGATTTCTGTAAATGCCTTTTCAGGGAGGCCCACAAAGATAGAGCCAATCACCTCGCCCTTATTGTTTTTAATGGGATGGAAGGCAGTAAAATATTCTTTATCAAGCAGATATGTCTTTCCAGTATATTCCCTCCACATATTAATGCTATCCATGACCTTCTGCGGCAGAAGCGTTCCAACTGCGCGAATGCCTTCCCCTTCTTTAATATTTGTTGATATCCTCATGCCGTCATGGGCAATTGTTGCCATGAGGCCGGGAAATCTTTCCTCCAGCGCATCAGAAAAATAGCTGTCATTGTTTAACAGGTCGCCCGCAACAATTGCGCCGATAACACGGTCTGATTTATCTATAATCGGCACAGCGACAATAGTCATCATGCCTGATTCTTCATCCATATTCTTACGATTATATTCATCCTTCTCCACGCCCTTTACTGCCTTTATATGCGCCTGTTCAGCAAGCCTTTTGTCTTCTTTAAGCAGAAATTCTTTGGAGACTATCTCTGTGGAGACAACAGGCATTCGTGTTCCAACAGCCTTTTCTATAAGCCCGTTGATGTCATACATGTCTCCGGCATTATTGCTGTTTATCCTTGCAATAACCCTGCTCTCTGCATCAACAACTGTCCATATATCAAGATACGGCCTGTATTTTTTCCAGAGCATGCCTTGATTCCTCAGATATTCTTTATCCCTCTTTTTAACGGCTTCTGCAAAGCCATGGGTGTTTGCAGCCTGAAGCAGCCCCATATTCATCTGATTTGCCCTTTCATAATACTGGAGCCACGCTGCCTTGAGATGGATATTGATTGCCTCGTGAACGGATTTTTCCACTCTTTTGTTTGTAATGCTGTTTGAAAGGGCGGCAAGAAACGCCATAGGCAGCAGAATGATAAAAAGGGATGCAATAATAAATTTTGTTGATGTCTTCATTTATTTATGATCCTTTCTTTTGATAAATCCTGGCTTCACGGTCTACCTCTTTAAAGGCATCCCTGAATTCGCTCATAATAACCTCTGATTTGCCGAGAACAAGATATCCGCCTGGCTTTAAGGCATAATAGAAATCCCTCAGCGCCTTTTCCTGCAGGCCTCTGTCAAAATATATAAGGACATTTCTGCAAAGCAGAAGGTCAACGCGGGATATAGGCGTATGCCTTACAAGGCTGTGGATGCCGTATCTTACTAATTGCCTGACAGAATATTTTATCCTGTATTTGGCGCCCATTGAAAAGAAATGCCTGTTTTTGTATTCCTCTTTCATCTCCTTAAATGCGGATAAGTCGTATATGCCGAGCCTTGCGCTCTCTAATGCAGACTCGTTTATATCTGTTCCAAATATCTTTATGTTAAATTTTAAAATATCATCCTTCAAAACATCAGACAGCAGCATGCCGATAGAATAAGGCTCCTCGCCTGTTGCGCACCCTGCACACCATATCCTTATTTCATTATCGTTAATTATATCAGGTATAATCTTCTTCCTTATTATATAAAACGGGTAAATGTCCCTGAAAAAACTGGTAACCTTTATTGTAAGGTCATCAAATAGCCTTTGATGCTCAGAAGGCAATGAATCAAGGAGCTCCATATATTTTTCATAGGTTTCAACATTATTTAAATGCATCCGCCTTTTGATCCGTCTTCTGACGCTGGTTTTTTTATAGCCCCTGAAGTCATAGCCCTTGTCAAAGAAGAGTTTATCCAGAAGAAGCCCTAACATGCTGCCATCCATATCCTTCTGCAAATCTAAGGGGTTTGTATGCGTCAATATCGGCATATTACTTTTTCACCTTTTCCATCTTTACCTTTGCGATTCTTCTGTCTTCCATATCAACTATGGTAAATTTATAGTCGCCGTACTGTATTATCTCTCCGCCCTTTGGTATCCTCTGAAGCTGAGAGAGCATAAATCCTGCAAGGGTCTCAAAGTCAGCAGATTCAGGCAGCGCCAGCGCATGCTGGTCCCGCAAGTCCCTTATAGTCAGGGAGGCGTCAATTACCAGAGAGCCGTCATTGAGCCTTTCAACCGGCCTCTCCTGCAGGTCATATTCGTCTTCTATCTCTCCAACAATTTCTTCAACTAAGTCCTCTGTTGTTACAAGTCCCTCAACAACGCCATATTCATCCAGCACAACTGCCATCTGCATCCTTCTTTTCTGGAGCTCCTTTAAAAGCTGGCTCACCTTTTTTGTCTCAGGAACAAAGTAGATAGGCCTTAAAAGTTCGCTTACCTTTATCTCCTTTCCGTCTTTGAGCACCTCAAGGAGGTCCTTGACATTTAATATTCCAACAATATCATCAATGGTCTTTCTATAGACTGGATACCGGGAGAATCTGTTTTCAGAAATTATGTTAAATATCTCCTTTGCAGACATAGCAATCTGTATAGAAGCTATCCTTGGTTTGGGGACCATTACCTCTTTTACAGAGGTATCTGTAAATTCAAAGACGCTGCGTATCAGATCCTGCTCTGTTTGGTCAAAGATTCCCCTCTCCCTTCCCTCACGGATTATAAGCATAATCTCCTCCTCTGACACAAAGGGCTCTGCAGAAACACCCTTTTTGCCAAAAGGAAGCAGAAAAATATTTGTTGATGATGTGAGAAATCTTATAAGATAGGCTGAAGTTCTGGAAAGGAGCTCTATTGGCCCTGCTGTCCAGAAGGCGATTTTCTCTGAATACCTTAAGCCGAGCGATTTTGGCAAGAGCTCCCCTAATATGAGCGTAAGATAGGATATTATTATAACAACTAAACCAATGGCAATAAGCTCGCTTGCATTTGCAATAAACGGATAGGGGGCCTGTTGGAATATTGGTTTTAATATCTCAATGGCAGTAACGCCGCCTACTGCGCCGGCAAGGGCGCCGACCACTGTGATGCCAACCTGAATGGTGGCAAGAAACCTTTCTGGCTCGCTTTGAAGCTTGTGCACCTTGATCGCGTTTTTGTTTCCTTCTTCAACAAGCTGCTTTATTCGGCTTCTTCTCGCGCTGATTATTGCTATCTCTGCGCCTGAAAAAAAACCGTTTAACAATATAAGAAAAAGGATTAAGAACGCCTCAAACCAAAAACCATCTGTCATAAATGTCCTTTGTAATGGTTGCAAATATATTTTATATGTAACATAGCATAAAAACATCACCTTTCGCAAGAGTGTTTTGATTTAAAGCGGTGTCAGGGGCTAAATGTAGCGCAGGCGACAAAAAATCATAAAACTGTCGCCTAAGTTACAAAAATATGCCGCCTGCTTGCTTGTGAGCAGGCTTATTAAGAGGTAAACTCACCACCATAAAAAGGAGGTGAGCAAGCCATGAAAAAGATATTAATAGTAACAATGCTTTTAATAGCAGTTTTGTTTGTGAGCAATCTTGCAGAGGCTAAGGTTTCTGACAGCAAGGCAGCAGCAGAAGCAGGGGATTATAGGGAAAATAATCCCTGCTAAACATACCCTAAGAATATCCTGCTATAGTGATTGAATAAGCCAAGGCAGGCGTGATAGTGTTGGAATCATTAGAGACCTCAAAGGGCTGAGGCAATAATAACTTCGGTCATTGGGGTATCAACCCCCAATAAGGGAAGGGTTAAGCTGCCTCCATTGTTAGTCCTTCCCACCCCCTTTGCTGATGTGGGGGGATGCGAGGCAACACTGTTTTAAAGCATGAGAAATAAATTAGATAAAAGTGGAAAAAGTTTTCATAAAATGAGAAAAAAGATTTAATATTTTAATATAGTTATTTTTTAAATATCTTGAAAAATCAGAGAAAAGTAAAAACTACCTTATTGGCACAGTATTTGCTCATATATAGTGGGATAACATGGGGGTTTTCTATGTTTATTTATCTTTCCTACCGCATCATAAAGAGATAAGGGGTTTCGGGGGCAGTTTCACAATAAAATAACCGCCTGCCTAAGGCAGGCAAAAAGAGGGAGGGCAGGGCTATGCCCTGTGCCTTAATGAAAGGAGCGGATTTCTATGTTAAAGGATTCTCTTGTCCGTAAGGTCTCTCTTTTTGCAGACCTTTTAGATTCAGATTTAAAGCTTATAGCAAACATTACTCTCCGCCGCAGCTTCCGAAAACATGAGATTGTCTTTCATGCCAATGATGCAGGGACAGCCCTGTTTATTCTTCAATCAGGCATGGTAAAAATCTCAATAATGGATCAGAACGCCAGGGAGGTAATATTAAAGCTCCTGTATCCCGGCGACTTTTTTGGCGAGATGGCGCTTTTGGACGGCAAGCACCGTTCAGCAACAGTAACAGCAGTGGATAAGGTAGAGGCATTGGTGATAGAACGGGAGGCATTTTTAAGGCTTCTTCGCAGCCGCTCTGACCTTCTTATGAACATGCTGCTTGCCGTGAGCCGGCGGCTTCGGCAGACTGATGAGAAAATCAGAAGCCTTGTATTTTCAGATGTCTATGGCAAATTTGCAAGGACTATTCTGGGTCTTGTTCATGAGAATGGTGAGCAGGGAGACGATGGGTTATATGTGGATACGCCCCTTTCCCGTCAGGAGCTTGCGCAACTAATGGGTGTTACAAGGCAGACTTTGTCAAAATTGCTGCGGGAGTATCAGCAGTCAGGGGTTTTAAAGATTACGAGGCAGAGGATACATATATTGGATGAGGCAAGGCTTCAAAAAGAGGCGCTATAAAAATGTCGGCCAGGCGACAAAAATATGTCGCCTATTTGCTTGTGAGGAGGCTTATTAAAAGGTAAACTCACCACCATAAAAAGGAGGTGAGC
Organism: Nitrospiria bacterium; assembly: GCA_919902475.1. Classification (GTDB taxonomy): domain Bacteria; phylum Nitrospirota; class CAKKRA01; order 9FT-COMBO-42-15; family 9FT-COMBO-42-15; genus 9FT-COMBO-42-15. The sequence continues at coordinate 3,563 of CAKKRA010000356.1, read as the reverse complement.
AAACCATGAAAAAGATATTAATAGTAACCATGCTTTTAATAGCAGTGACATTTGTGAGCAATGCTGCTGCAGCCGATGTCTCTTATGGCAAGGCAGCAGCAGAAACAGGGGATTACAGGGAAAATAATCCCTGCTAAGCTCTCTTGTGCAAATGAAGCATCAAGGATTTTTAGCGTCATAATTCCCCTTTTTCCAAAGAGGGGAATCAATTAAAGGAGGAAATGTTTTATGAAAAAGGTGAGGATGTTTTTATTACTAATTGCGATGATTGCTGCAGTTACCCTAACTGCCTGCGGAGGCGGCGGTGGTGGCGGTTCCTCAGACAGCGGCGGTGGTAATGGCAGTGGCGCTACAGTAACCGATATTGACGGCAATGTTTATAATACAGTAACCATAGGCGCACAGGTATGGATGAAAGAGAACCTTAAGACAACCAGATACCGCAACGGTGAAGCCATACTTAATACAGCGAGTTTTTCAGACCAGTGGGCTTATGGAGATAATGAAAGCAACGTACCTGTCTACGGCAGGCTATACACATGGTATGCAGCAACTAACTTTAGAGGCTTATGCCCTACAGGCTGGCATCTGCCGACCGATGCCGAATGGACATTGCTTACAGATTATCTGGGAGGCGAAGTTGTGGCAGGCGGAAAGATGAAGGAATCTGGAACAGCCCACTGGTATAGCCCCAATACAGGAGCTGATAACAGCAGTGGTTGGACAGCGCTTCCGGGTGGTTACCGTGACTTCAATGGTACGTTCCTCAGTATTGGCAGCTACGGTTACTGGTGGTCGGCTACGGAGGGCGATGCAGCAAATGCATGGAGCCCTGGCCTGTACTACGGTAACACCGGTGCAGGCCGTTACTACTATAATAAGGACAACGGTTTTAGCGTGCGCTGTGTTAGGGATTCCGGCGCTACAGTAACCGATATAAACGGCAATGTTTATAATACAGTAACCATAGGCGCACAGGTATGGATGAAAGAGAACCTTAAGACAACCAGATACCGCAACGGTGAAGCCATACTTAATACAGCGAGTTTTTCAGACCAGTGGGCTTATGGAGATAATGAAAGCAACGTACCTGTCTACGGCAGGCTATACACATGGTATGCAGCAACTAACTTTAGAGGCTTATGCCCTACAGGCTGGCATCTGCCGACCGATGCCGAATGGACATTGCTTACAGATTATCTGGGAGGCGAAGTTGTGGCAGGCGGAAAGATGAAGGAATCTGGAACAGCCCACTGGTATAGCCCCAATACAGGAGCTGATAACAGCAGTGGTTGGACAGCGCTTCCGGGTGGTTACCGTAACTACAATGGTACATTCAACTACATTGGCTACAACGGTGTCTGGTGGTCGGCTACGGAGGGCGTTGCAGCAACCGCATGGAGCCGTTACCTGAGCTACAGTGACGCCGTTGCTTACCGTGACTACAATGATAAGAGCCACGGTTTTAGTGTGAGGTGTGTCAGGGATTGACTATTTGACAATTTGACTATTGGGTATGGGGCGGCTTAGAAACTGCCCCTGCCCCTCATCCCCATCCCCCATCCTCCTCTGTCCCCCTTTTCTAAAGGGGGATACAGGGGGATTTATAAAAGAAGGGGATTAGGAAAAAAGGAGGGTATTTAGAAGGTTCTAATACGATGACATCCGGGTTCAATTACAATAAAGGTGTTTTTAAAATTACCTTCCGGGTGTTCATTTAAGAGCCGTGAAAGCTCTTCGTGAACGGAATTTATTGTATCCGGTGTTATGCGCAACAGGATAATTCCAGAGGAGTTAATACGACTGACAAAAGTTAAGGCGCCGAAATCTTTATCTCTTGTTATAAGGATTCGTTGGTCTTTGGCAGCGCGTTCAAGAATATCATTATCAGAAGCTCGCTCAAAGCCGATATCTTTTGCCCTTATAACATCGTGGCCGAGATTTTTTAGGTAACTTATGGTTGTTTGATAAACATCCTGGTCTGTTAAGAATCGCATCATTGGCTACTTTGCGGCAAGGTGAATCTCTTCGGATTTCACAATATCAGTAGCATACTGAATGCAGGCTTTTATATCTTCAATGGTAAGGTCAGGATAATAGTCTTCTGCAATTTTATTAAATGGTATTCCTGCTTGCACAAGTTCAAGGACGCAATATACAGGTATCCTTGTGCCGGCAAGGCAGGGTTTTCCAAAATGAACCTTTGGGTCAATGATAATAGCTTTTGCTGGCATCTAAGTTCTCCTTGTTTAAAAGGATAACAGAAAAGCTTAGATGAGTCAAGGAATGAAAGGAGGAAAATTTCATGAAAAAAACAAAAATCTTTTTATTATTAATTGCAATGCTTAGCGCCGTTGCCTTTACCGCCTGCGGCGGGGGGAGCGGAGGCAGTGGAGATGGCGGCGGCGGAGGTTCCTCAGACAGTGGAGGAGGAGGAAACGAGGGTAATAGTACACGGACTATTAATTACAGTCGTTCTGGGGCAGATGGCGTATGGTTTAATAGCGATGATGTGGTAGGCGGCTACGGAACCACAACCTATTAATGAAAAGGCATTGGGCAGGCGATATAACCTGCTGGACAGTAAAAACTGTATCAAAAGATTCAGAGTGTCAGAGAGTCAAAGTATCAAAGCAAAAAAGGCTGTTAAAAAAGTCTTCAACAGCCTTGATTACACAGATTAGGGAAAATGATTACACAGATATTTCAAGGAGTTTTAATCTGTGTAATCTTGTCTTTCATCGGTGTAATCAGAGATTGTTGGGTTTTTCAACAAGCTCAAAAACTATGACACTATGACTCTTTGAATCTTTGATGCTCTAAGGAAAGAGGACAGATATGTTAGCTATTACTGTTTTTGACAGGTCTATATCTTACAGGAGATTAAATCTCTTTAAAATCTCAGCGACCTTTTTATCGGTCTTGCCGAGGGTTTTGAAGGCATTAAGCAGGTCATTGAGTTTAGTGCGGTTTTCTGTAATTTCATCCTCTATTTTCTTAACCCCGTTAGAAAGTCCCGCTATTTATAGTGAAGATAATATATACAGGATTTTAATTTCTTATAGAACGAAGTGCGCGAAAGCCCTGTCTTTTCTAACGGGGCAGGCTTTGGTCTCAAAGGGTCTTATCATGGTCCTTCTATCCCAGATGGCAAAGCCTATTACTGCAACTACCAGCGCAGTGAATATGGCAGCCATTCTGTTGAATTGCGAATTTATATCATCACGAAGGTGTTTTATAGCGTCAGAATTTGCCTTTATTTCTACACGAAGCGTATTTTGCCCCTCCTCAAGCCTTGTGAGCCTCTCAACAATCTCTCTGTCTGTAATCCTTTCTGCCCTTTCAATGGCAGGAACGATGGAGGGGATAAACAATGTTGTGATTAAAGCAGCTATGACAACAATCCTTTTCATAGCTTCAATTTATCACACTAATCGCGTAAAGCCAACGCAGAAAGGAGTAAAAATAGGAGGAGCGGCATTTATTAATTAACAGGGAGTGAAAAGGAGGATGAGGGAAAAATATAATTGCGGAGCTCAGATTGTGAATTGCGGAATGGGAAA
>CAKKRA010000355.1 GCA_919902475.1 Nitrospiria bacterium | reverse complement strand
AATGGTAAGACAGGAATAGATATGGTTGTGGTTAACCAAAATACATCAGGCGGCGGTACAGGGGGCAATACATCATCAAGTGGCGGTGATTCCTCTGCCTCTGGCGGCAGCGGGTGCGGGTATATAAAAGACAATAATGGCAAAGGTCAAGGGGCGAAGGGCGAAGGGGCAAGTATGATGATATTGCTGATTATTACGCTGACTGGAATCTCTTTAGCCAGAAGGCTTACCCGGAGGGTCTAAGAGCCTTGAGAGTGTTTTTGTTTTTGCGCTTGCAAAGTTAGGTATATTGGGCTATTATTTTACTAAATGGTCATAATGATTAATATTGTAAAAAGGAGTGATTTAAAATGCTCTGGGAAGTAGAAGAATTAAAAAAGATAAGTGAGATTCAACCTGAAGCTGTAGAGAATGCCCTTAAAGAATTATGGGAAAAGAATCCTGAGCTTCATAAAATAGTTGTAATAAATGCATATATAGACGAGAAAATAAATTTGAGCAAAGCAGCCGAGCTTTTATCATTAACAAGAATAGAGCTGGAAAAGGAATTAAAGATAAAAGGGATACCGATTAGATACCCCTCAAAAGAGGATATAGTAGCTGAAGTTGAAGCGATAAAAGAGTGGTAAATGGATGCCATTGCAGATACTACAGTTCTTACAAACTTTGCATTAATAAAAGGCGAAGAGATATTAAGAAAGGTTTTCAAAGGCAGCCTTTTTACAACGGAAGCGGTATTGAAAGAGCTTAGGCAGGGGGAGGATAAAAGGCTTTTTCCAAAAAGAGATTGGAAATGGCTTAAGGCTTTAAAGATTGAGTCTGATGATGAGAAGCAGGCTTTTAAACTTATCAACCAGCGCTTAGGGGCTGGTGAATCATCGTGTTTAGCTTTAGCGATATATCATAATCTTAAGGTATTAACAGATGATTTGGATGCCAGAAGGTATGCACAAAAGAGAGGGTTGGCTGTTTCTGGGACGATAGGAGTTCTGGTTATTGCTGTGAAGAACGAGATTATTTCCTTGCGAGACGGCAATCGCTTTTTATCAGAGTTAACTGAATATGGTTATTATTCGCCTTATGGAAAGTTGGATGAGCTATTATAAATAATAAAAATTATACCTTCTGCTCAGAGCAAACCTGCTGAAAGGCAGGGGCGCAGAGCAACGACGCTAAAAAGGCAGTGGTTAGTGTATAGTGAATAGTGAATAGTCAAAAACAGCTTTTTACTGACTACTAAATACTATTCACTAATCACTGCCTTTATGCGAGTCGGGCCGCCAGAAGCTTGTTCCTGAAATAAAATCAGGAAACAAATCTTTTGGCGGCTTTTTTATTTTTTGGAGGGGGATTTATGAAAAACAAAATAATTTTTTATTTGGCCTTTGTATTAATTTTATTTCCACACATCAGCCTTGCTGTTGTTAATCTTCCTTGGTCTTCTACATATAATTGCAATGAATGGAAAACATCAGACGGACAAAATCCAAATTGTGACAGCCTGTGGGAAGGCGGCGGTTGGACCTGCGACAATGGCGATGGCACTTATAAAGAAGAACAAATAACTGCTACTGCAAACTATTCTGGCGGCGGAGGCGGAAAAGGGCAGAGGCATTGGTTAGGGGATGGCGTGAATAATACAAGCGGAGGCATGTCCGCCAGTTTCTTGTCTTCG
>CAKKRA010000354.1 GCA_919902475.1 Nitrospiria bacterium | reverse complement strand
TCAATGGTTGTTCAGGGGAATGACACCACTATCCCTGTTACAATGGATGAGATGGTCTATCATACAAGGCTTGTTTCTAAGGCAGTAAAGGGTGCAATGGTTATCGGCGACATGCCCTTTATGTCATATCAGATAAGCACAGAAGAGGCTGTGTATAATGCAGGCAGGTTCTTAAAAGAGGGCGGCGCACATGCAGTAAAATTAGAAGGCGGCGCCTCTGTAGTAGATACAATAAAGGCGATTACAAAGGCAGAGATACCGGTAATGGCGCATATAGGGCTTACACCCCAATCTGTCCACAAATTCGGCGGTTATAAAGTTCAGGGAAAGGACCCAAAGGTTGCAAAGAGATTATTGGCAGATGCAAAGGCAGTTGAAGCGGCAGGCGCATTTGCCATTGTGCTTGAGGCTATTCCAGCCTCACTTGCAAGGCAGATTACAAAGGCTGTAAAGATACCAACCATTGGCATAGGCGCAGGCAAATACTGCGACGGCAATGTCCTTGTGCTATATGATATGCTCGGACTTTTCAACAGATTTGTTCCAAAGTTTGTTAAGAGATATGCAAATCTGAGGGAAGAGGCATTAAAGGCAGTAAAACAATATAAAGATGATGTTGAAAAGGGCAGGTTTCCAGCAGAGGAGCATAGTTTTAAATAATGGTTTAACAATAATTATGAATGCTGTTTGCGAGATGAGGTCAGTTAAAAAAGGGTCTAAGACCTGTGTAAAGACAGATAGATTAATAAACAAGGTCAGAGGCACAATTGATAGATACAATATGCTCAAAAAGGGTGATATTGTTATTGTTGCTGTATCAGGCGGGCCTGATTCTGTATGTGCATTGGAAATTCTTTATGGGTTGAAGGATGAATACGGCCTCACCATTCATGTGGCGCATCTGAATCATAAATTCAGAAAAGAGGCAGAAAAAGAGGCAGAGTTTGTCAGGAAAATGTCAGAGGAAAAGGGTATTGCTTCAACCATTGAGGCCATTGATGTTAAGGAATATTGTATAAAAAAGGGGCTTTCAAAGCAGGAAGGGGCAAGAGAGGTTCGCTATGATTTTCTGAGAAAGGCGGCTGATAAGATCGGCGCAGCAAAGATTGTTACAGGCCATACAGCAGATGACCAGGCAGAGACTTTCTTAATGAGGCTTATCAGGGGTTCAGGCGCTTCAGGCCTTTCTGCTATCCCGCCTGTGCGCGGAAGAATCATCAGGCCATTGATTGAGATAAAAAAAACAGAGGCGCTCGGGTTTCTTAAAGAGAATAATATCAGATATGTTAAAGACCCGACTAATATCAGACCTGTATATCTTCGGAATAAAATCAGGCTTGAGCTTTTGCCTTTACTGGTAAAAAGATTTAATCCGAATATTGCCTCTGTCCTTTGCAGGGAAGCAGATATATTAAGGGAAGATGAGGCATTTCTCAATGGCATTGCTGATACTATCTTTAAGGAGATGGCGACATCTCAGGATAAAGACAGCATTACCCTGAATTATCTTAGATTCAACGGACTTCACCCTGCGATTAAAAAAAGGGTTGTAAGAAGGGCTGTTGCTGAACTGACAGGTGGGATAAAAAAGATTTCGTATCTACATATAACCTCTGCAATAGATGCGATAAAGAATACAGGCAAGGGGATAGATTTGCCGGATGATATCAGAATAGAGAGGGATTATAATAGCCTTAAGGTGTGTGTTGGAAAGGTAAAGTCAACAGCCGTTCAAGAGGCGGTTCAGATTGAAGTGCCAGGCATAACAGAGGTTCCATATTTTAATATAAAGGTAGAGGCAATAATCAATAACAGGGCTGCGGTCCCTGAAAAGGCTGATACAGGCTTATTTGATTTTGATAGAGCAGCGCTGCCGTTATTTATAAGAAGCAGGAAAGAGGGCGATTATTTCTTTCCTGCAGGCATGAAGGGCAGAAAGAAACTGAAGGAATATTTAATAGACCATAAGATACCGAGGGCAGAGAGAGAAAAAATTCCTGTCCTGATAGATAAAAATAATGCTATACTATGGATAATAGGGTTGAGGATGGATGAGAGGTTTAGGGCTAAGGAAGATACAAAAAGGAGATTGGTTGTTAAAATAGTCTAAAAGTGGAGGAGGCTCATGGAGAGGCTTTACGGTAAGCCGCTGCTGAATCAGGAGGATATCCACAAAAGGGTGAGGGAGCTCGGGCATCAGATTGCAGTAGACTACGAAGGCAAGGATTTAGTTATGATAGGCATATTAAAGGGCGCGTATAACTTCTTTTCTGATTTGACAAGGGCTGTAATGCTTCCTGTAAGGATAGATTTTGTTATTGCAACAAGCTATGGCATGGCTGCCACAACATCCGGCATAGTTAGGATAATTTCTGACCTGACAGAGGATATTACAGGCAAGGATGTACTGATGGTTGATGATATAATTGACTCAGGGGTTACAACGGATTTTATGAAAAAACACCTCCTTTCCAAGAGACCGAGCAGTCTTAAGACTTGCGTGCTCCTTGACAAAAAGGAGAGGAGAAAGGTGGCTATAGAGGCTGATTATGCGGGTTTTTCAATACCGAATAAGTATGTTGTCGGTTACGGCCTTGATTATCAGAATAAATACAGGAATCTGCCGTACATAGCTGTTCTTGATGTAAACGAGGCCCAAACTTAGGCATAGGAGGCATCTACTGCCTGCTGCCAAGTTTCACAAGATTAGTTTATGTTGAAAAATATGTTATTATTTGGTATAATTCTTTACAGTTTTATTTTTATCAGGGGATTATCAGGAGGATTTAACAGATGAATTATAAAGGTCTTGGCCTGTGGCTTGTGGTTGGTCTGGTGATGATACTTATCTTTACCCATTTCAGCACTGTTAAGCCGCAGGAGGAAGAGGTAATATTCAGCGATTTTATAAATAAGGTTGGAAATGGCGAGGTTACCGAGGTTACCATAAAAGAGAATTATATTATGGGAAAACTTAAGGACAACACCAAATTCCGCACCTATACTGCAGATTATCCTGACCTTATAAATGAGCTCAGGGAAAAGGATGTAAAGATAACAGTAAGGCCTATAGATGATAATAAATGGTATGCCTTTTTGCTGAATTGGGGGCCTATGCTCATCTTATTAGGCATCTGGATATTCTTTATGCGGCAGATGCAGACAGGCGGCAATAAGGCGCTATCATTTGGGAAAAGCCGCGCAAAGCTCCTTAATGCAGCGCATAAAAAGATAACCTTTGCTGATGTAGCAGGCGTTGACGAGGCAAAGGAAGAGGTTGTAGAGATAGTTGATTTTTTAAAAGACCCGCAGAAATTCCAGAAGCTCGGCGGAAGGATACCGAAGGGTGTTCTTGTAGTGGGCCCTCCTGGGACAGGCAAGACACTCCTTGCAAGGGCTATTGCAGGCGAGGCTGATGTCCCATTCTTCAATATAAGCGGCTCTGACTTTGTAGAGATGTTTGTAGGCGTTGGCGCATCAAGGGTAAGGGACCTCTTTGAACAGGGCAAGAAGAATGCGCCCTGTATTATATTCATTGATGAGATTGATGCAGTTGGAAGGCACAGGGGCGCTGGCCTTGGCGGAGGCCATGATGAAAGGGAGCAGACATTAAACCAGCTCCTTGTTGAGATGGACGGCTTTGACACCAATGAAGGCGTAATCTTAATAGCAGCTACAAACAGGCCTGATGTTTTGGATCCGGCGCTTTTAAGGCCTGGCAGGTTTGACAGGCAGATTGTTGTATCAAGGCCGGATATCAAAGGCAGGCTGGGTATACTGAATGTGCATATAAAAAAGCTGACACTATCAAAGGATGTAAACCTTGAGGTGATTGCAAGGGGAACACCAGGGTTTACTGGCGCTGATTTGTCCAATCTTGTTAATGAGGCAGCCCTGCTTGCAGCAAGGCGGTCAAAGAAGCATGTTGAGATGAATGATTTTGAGGATGCAAAGGATAAGGTATTGATGGGTGTTGAGAGAAGGAGCATGTTTATAAATGAAGAAGAGAAGAAAAATACTGCATATCACGAGGCAGGCCATGCACTTGTTGCAAGGCTTATACCTGGGACAGATCCAATCCATAAGGTGACAATAATCCCGCGCGGAATGGCGCTTGGACTTACACAGCAGCTTCCAACAGATGACAGGTATACCTATCCGAGGGAGTTTCTGCACAATACCATTGCAGTGCTTCTTGGCGGAAGGGCAGCAGAGGAGCTTGTGCTGAAGCATATGACAACAGGCGCTGGGAATGATATTGAAAGGGCAACAGAGCTTGCAAGAAAGATGGTGTGCGAGTGGGGTATGAGCGATAAACTCGGCCCGCTGGCTTATGGAAAGAAGGATGAGGAGATATTTCTTGGAAAAGAGATTGTAAGGCACAGGGATTACAGCGAGAGCACTGCTGTTGAGATAGATACTGAGATAAAGGCGACTGTTATAAAAAATTACGAGAGGGCAAAGAGTCTGCTGAAAAAGAATATGAAGGTGTTAAAAAATGTTGCTGCTGCCCTCCTGGAAAAGGAAACATTAGACGGCGCTGAGATAGACTCTATTATACAGGGCCCTGTAACAGCATAAATTGCTTTTCCTTCCTTTGTATAAAAAGCAGGGCTGCCTGTCGGGCCGCCCTGCTTCTATTCATACCAATTTCAAACAGATATAATAATGAAAGCTGTTTTTAATATAAGATGCGGCAGACGCATCCTTAATCTTAATAAAAGGCCTTATATAATGGGCATACTTAATGTTACTCCGGATTCCTTTTCTGACGGCGGTCATTATTTGAATATAGACAGCGCTGTTGAATGCGCAAAAAGGATGGCTGAAGAAGGGGCGGATATTATTGATATTGGCGGAGAGTCTTCAAGGCCAGGGGCAGAGCCTGTTCCATTAGAAGCAGAATTGGAGAGGGTGATTCCTGTTATAAGGGAGCTCTCTGATAAAATAGATATACTGATTTCAATTGATACATATAAGGCAACGGTTGCGAAAGAGGCATTAAAGGCCGGCGCATCTATAATTAATGATATAAGCGGCCTGCGGTTTGATCCGATGATGGCAAAGGTTGCTGCTGAGGCAGACTGCCCTGTTATAATAATGCACATGAAAGGGACGCCAAGGGATATGCAGAAGAGGCCTGTATATAAGGATGTGGCAAAGGAGATTACAGCATTTTTTAAGGAGAGGATATCCTTTGCTGTTAAAAACGGAATAAAGAAAAATAAAATTATCATTGACCCCGGAATCGGGTTTGGAAAGACAGTAGGGCACAATCTTGAGATAATAAAACGGCTGAAAGAGTTTAGAAAGCTTGGTGTGCCGATACTCATTGGCCCTTCAAGAAAGTCATTTATCGGCAGAATACTAAATGCAGATGTTGATAAGAGGCTTGAAGGGACTGCTGCTGCTGTTGCAATCGGTATTGCAAACGGGGCTAATATTGTAAGGGTTCATGATGTGAAGGCGATGGCGGATGTAGCAAGAATAACCGATGCAATCATAAAGGGGTGATAGTGGAAAATTTTATTGATACAATAAAGACTATCAGAATATTGGATATCTTAGATATCCTTATTGTCGCCTTTGTTCTTTACAGAATCTTTTTGATTATAAAAGGGACAAGGGCTTTGCAGATGCTCGTCGGCATAGCCATTCTTCTTGCGGCGTTTGTAGCATCAAGGTGGCTTGAGCTTTATACAATAGACTGGATTGTCCAGAGCTTTTGGTCGCAGATAGTTATTGCATTAATAATACTATTTCAGCCTGAGATAAGAAGGGCGCTCGCCCAGATGGGCCAGAATCCGCTTCTCCGCACTATTTCAGCAATTGAAGAGACAAGATTTATAGAGGAGATTATAAGGACTGCTGTCTCTCTGGCTAATAAGAAGATCGGCGCTATTATTGTATTGGAGCGGGAGACAGAATTAGGGGACTTGATTGAAATGGGGACGGCCCTTGATGCGAAAGTCTCAAAAGAGATACTTACAAGCATATTTCTGCCCTATTCGCCGATACATGACGGCGCTGTTATTATAAAAGACGGCAGGATCGCTGCAGCAGGATGTTTTCTGCCTCTTACCATGAGCGCTGCAGTCAGCAAGACCCTCGGCACAAGGCACAGGGCTGCAGTCGGGATAACAGAAGAGACAGACGCAGCAGTAATTGCTGTCTCAGAGGAGACAGGGACGATATCTGTTGCAGTAGAAGGAAAACTTACAAGAGAGGTTGATGCCGGAGCATTGAGACGCATCCTCACAAAGATATTTATTACAGGCAGAAAGGAGAAGGGCACTTTTGTTAAGAGACTGGGCAGCCTTTTTTCTTCAAGAGAGAAATTTTAGCGCTGTTACAACTATTTACTTTTAGCAGATAAATAATTATGGATATCAGAAATCTCATATTTAATAATTTTCTAATAAAGCTATTCTCATTATTTTTTGCTATAATCATGTGGCTTTTTGTCACCTCTCAGGGGAAGCTTGAGGTGAACCTTAATATACCGCTTG
>CAKKRA010000353.1 GCA_919902475.1 Nitrospiria bacterium | reverse complement strand
CAACCATTGCCTATGTTAATGACGGATTTAATCTGTATTTTACAACATCTGTCAAAACTCAGAAATTTGCCAATCTGGAAAACAACCCAAAGGTTGCAATGACAATAGATACTGATGAGCCTGACTGGATGAAACTTACAGGGCTTCAAATTGAAGGGGCAATTGAAATAGTAAAAGAGCAGCAGATACCGTCTGTTTTCGGGATATACGCAGAAAAGTTTCCAATTATAAAAGGCTTTCCGCCGAATCCTGAATATCGTTTTCTAAAGATAACGCCAAAAAAGATATGGCTCATTGATTATACAAAAGGCTTTGGCCATCGGGAGTATCTTGAGTTGTAAGAAAACTTTTTTTACACACGAGGATAACTGTAAAAAAATGTTAATAAAAGTACCTTCAGAAAATTTATATGTAGCTAATCATGGCTGGCTTGTGAGTCGTTTTCATTTTTCCTTTGCTGAGTATTACAACTCTAAGAATATGAATTTTGGAGTGTTAAGAGTCTTAAATGATGACATTGTGCAGCCAGCCACTGGTTTTGAGACTCACCCGCACGATAATATGGAGATTGTTTCCTATTGCGTTTCTGGTGAGCTGACTCACAGAGACAGCATGGGTTACAAGGAGACCCTTAGCCGCGGTGATGTGCAATATATGAGCGCAGGCACTGGATTAACCCACTCTGAAATGAATGAATCAAAGGATAAGGCTCTCCGTTTTTTACAGATATGGATTTTGCCTTCAAGCCGCGGCTTAAAGACCCAATACGGCTCTAAAAAATACAAGAAAGCAGCGCGTCATAACAAACTGCTCCATGTTGCTGCTGGCGGGGATGCTGATGGCGCTATTAAGATTCATCAGGATGCAAATATCTATGTCTCAGAAATTGACAAGGGCAAAACAGTTGATTTATCAATTAAGCAAGGCAGGCAGGCCTACTTAGTCTGCGTAGAAGGCTCCTTGAGCATGGGAGGTGTGGAGCTTAAGGAACGTGATGCTGTTAAGATTATAGGCAAAGAAGATCTCTCAATTGCCGCTGCGACCGGCGCTCATCTGCTCGCTATTGAGATGGTTCTGGTCTAAAACTACATCACCACCCTAATTACTGTCTTCACATTACCGCGGACATTAAAGTCGCCGATAACCTCAAGTGACTTTGGTTTGAGCCTTGATTTTAAATCATCAAATATTTTATTTGTCACTGCCTCGTGGGAGATGTGTTTGTTCCTGAAGCTGTTGAAATACAGCTTTATTGATTTTAGCTCCACAATATATTTTGCAGGACAATAGTTTATCTTAATTGTTGCAAAGTCTGGATATCCTGAACGCGGGCAGAGGCAGGTAAACTCTGGAAAACTGATTTCAATATTATAATCCCTGTCCTGACAGGAATTCTCCCATATCTCAAGCTTTGCCTTTTTTACAGCCTTTTCTCCGTACTTCATAATTTGGATTATAACATAGAATTTGTTTTTTTATCTTGAAATTTTAGGATGGTTGTATTATTTTATAGAAAAACATTTTGGAGGGTAAAATGGAGAATAAAGAGATTATACAATTACTGAACGAGGACATCACAGGCGAGGTTGAGGCGATTTTAATTTACATGAGAAACTCCTTTGTTACAGAAAACTGCCCGCCGAGCAGAAAAATGGAAGAGGTGGCAAAGGATGAGATGCGGCACACAGAATGGCTTGCAGAGTTAATTGTAGACTTAGGCGGCACTCCTTCAATGGAGCACAAGGCGCTGAACTTTGGCAAAGAAGGCGCTGAAGGATTTTTAACACGGTTGGTCGGCCTTGAAGAAGGGGCAATCAGCCAATATAAAGACCACATAAAAAGAATCCCTGATGAAGATATAAAAAAGAAATTGCAGCATATACTTGAAGAAGAGGAAGAACACCTGAAGGGCTTTAAAGAGCATCTGGAGAGATTAAAAAAATAAGCGAGAACCCCTCACCCTAACCCTCTCCCCGAAGGGGAGAGGGAATATGAGGATATAGATTATTTGGCATCAGTCAACAAGTAGCTGTCGCCTGTCTGAAGCACACGGAATCTTTCTGCTGGCAAACCTGCCTTTGATACTGCCTCAGCGAGCCTCTTTGGCGGCTCGTCCATTGGCTCTTCTGTAAGCTGTATTGTGCCCCAGTGGCTTCCAAGACCTGTTTTTGCCTTTAGCTCCAGCAATGCCTGAACAGCCTCTTCTGGGTTTATATGGTTCTGGCCAAGGACTTCACGAGGCTCATAACCGCCTATTGGAAGGATGGCAGCGTCTATTGATGGAAAAAGCCCGCCTGCCAATTTAAAAACAGGGCCGTATCCTGTGTCGCCGGCAAAGTATATGCTTCTCCCTTCTTTCTGGATAACATACGCTGCCCATAGGCTCTCTCTGTCATCAGACCACTTGCGCTTGCTCCAATGCATCAAAGGAAGGGCTGTAATCTTTGCATCTCCGATTGTTACCTGCTTTCCCCAGTCAAGCTCTACAACCTTTGCTATGCCCCTTTCATTAAACCATTTTTTTAATCCAAGAGGAACAACAAAGAGCGCCTTGTTTCCCCAATGATTTACTGCAAGTTCATCAAGATGGTCATAGTGGTTGTGTGAAATCAGGATTACGTCAACATTGCCCATCTCCTCCATAGGAACTGCAGGCAGAACTTTTCTCTTTGGGCCAAACCATGAAAATGGTGATGCGCGTTTACTGAAAAACGGGTCTGTAAGTACAACAAAATCCTGCCATGCAATGCGGTATGCTGCATGGCCAATGAATGTAAAACCTACTTCGCTATTTTTTATCTCAGGAAATCCTGAAAATGAGGGCTTCTTCGGACTGTTGAGATTAAGCTGATGCTTTAATAATAATTTTGCAACAAAGCCTGTTGCA
>CAKKRA010000352.1 GCA_919902475.1 Nitrospiria bacterium | reverse complement strand
GGACACCGCCCTTTCACGGCGGCGACGGGGGTTCAAATCCCCCTGGGGACGCCAAGCTAAAAAAACCTTGACAAGTAAAGGGTTTTTAATTAAAATAACAGGCTGTCTTATTCAGGGAAGTAAGGAGTTAAACAAATATGAAGACAATAATGGCTAAAAAAGAGGATGTACAGAGAAAATGGTTTTTAGTAGATGCAGAGGGCAAGACCCTTGGAAGAATCGCATCAGGAATAGCTGAGGTGCTGATAGGAAAGCATAAGCCTATATTTACCCCGCATGTAGATACAGGCGATCATATAATAGTTATAAATGCTAACAAGGTTCAGTATACAGGCAAGAAGCTAAAGAACAAGATTTATTATCATCATTCGCGCTATCCCGGCGGACTTAAGGCTGAAAGGCTTGAGGAGCTCTTAAAGAAAAAGCCGGAAGATGTGCTTAAAAAGGCGGTAAGGGGCATGCTGCCGAAGTCTATCCTCGGCAAGACAATGATAAAAAAACTTAAGATATACTGCGGCACTGAGCATCCACATGCTGCCCAGAGTCCGGAGAACCTAAAGATATAAAGGAGTAATTCTTATGGCAGAAGCAATATACGCAACTGGAAAAAGAAAGAACGCTATTGCAAGGGTTTTAGTCTCCCCTGGCAGCGGTAAGATAATTGTAAATAATAAGGAGCTGGGCGACTACTTTGGGAGAGAGACCCTGCAGATGATGGTAAGGCAGCCCCTTGAGCTTACAGAAAATCTCGGCAAACTAAATATCTCTGCCAATGTCCTCGGCGGCGGTTTATCCGGCCAGGCAGGCGCAATAAGGCACGGAATCTCAAAGGCCCTTATTGCAATGGATTCTGCATTGCGGGATAAGCTCAAAAAAGAAGGGCTTATTACAAGGGACTCAAGAGAAAAAGAGAGAAAGAAATACGGCCAAAAAGGTGCAAGAAAGAAATTCCAGTTCTCTAAGAGATAATCTTTGTTTAATACTGATAATTCCTTTAAAAGGGGAAGGCAAAATGCCTTCCCCTTTTTTTTGTTGCAAAACTATAATTTTATTTGCCCTTTTATGATTTAATGGTATAATTAGTGCCGTTACAATCTGTATCTATTTTTAACAAATTTGCTTTGTATAAGGCATAAGGCAGATAGACAGCATATATCTGTTAGAGATTTCATCTCCAACTGGGCAAACATCAGTATTGTTTAATCAAGCTGTAACGGCATTAGCTTCAAAATATCAACATTAGTTATATTTATAAAATATTATGATAAAAAAAATTTTAATGCTTATAGGAATAATTACAATAGTCTTCGTGATTTACTATGTAAGCACAAAGGGAAGGGGAATTGAAGAGGCCAAGAGAAAGGTTGGAGAGACAAAGAGCCTTGTTGAGGATACTGCAAAGGATTTTGTCTCCGGGATAAAGGCTGATACAAGGGAGATAATAGGTGCTATTTCAGATAAAAGCAGAGAGGCGATAGTAGAGGCAAAGGATCTCGGAATTGTTGTAAGAAAAAAGGGCGATAATATAATAGAAAATACAAAGTCAGCAGCAGGTGATGCAGCGATTACAGCACGGATAAAGGCGCAGCTTGCAAGGGATAAGGATTTATCTGTATTGGATATCAATGTATCAACCTTAGACAGAAAGGTAACCTTATCAGGAAAAGCCGATTCACCTCAGGATGTAGCCAGGGCAGTAGACATTGCCTTAAACACAGAAGGGGTCAAAGAGGTGGTTTCAGCAATTGCAATTAAAAAAAAGGGGTAAGTTTAACAAAGGAGGGAAAAGTGAATATTGAATCAGTAGAAAGGGTCTATTCAAATTATTCCGGTGTTTATGATCTTATTTTTGGAAAGATATTTGAATCAGGGAGGGAGACAGGGATTGAACTTTTGGATATTAAGGAGGACGATAATATTCTTGAGGTGGGCGTAGGCACAGGCCTTTCGCTTCCCAATTATCCAAGACACTGCAAGATCGTAGGTGTTGACCTTTCAGCCAAGATGCTAAAAGAGGCAGAAAAAAAGATAAAGGAAAAGAGGCTTGTAAATGTTCAGATTCACAAAATGGATGCCACAAGAATGGAATTTGAAGATAACACCTTTGATTCTGTAATGGCCGCATATTTTATAAGCACTGTTCCTGACCCTGTAAAGGCAGCGCATGAAATAAAAAGGGTTTGCAAAAAAGGCGGCAGGATTGTATTTCTCAATCATTTTATGAGCAAAAATAAATTCATCTCCGGCTTTGAGAAGATGATATCTCCTGTATGCTGCAGGATAGGCTTCAGGACAGACCTTGACTTATATGACCTGCTTGATAAAACAGGGCTCAGAATAAACAAAAAGGAGAAGGTAAACTTTTTCAATTACTGGAAGGCGGTCCAGTGTATTAATAATAAGTGAAATTTGATTAGAAAGGCTGGATAAACATGAGTGAAAAAAGCTATTTTGAAAGAAGGCACATCTTCCTTATTAACAAGGAGTTTCAGGGAAGGTTTGCTGCCTTTGTAATAACAATCCTGATCGGATATTCCTTCATCCTATTGCTATTTCAAAAACTTTCCAAGTCTGTCAGCTTCCCTTTGATGATTCCAATAGTATTCGGCATATTGATAATATTCATCGGCGTAGCAAGCATTTTCTACTCGCACAGATTCGCAGGCCCGCTCTTTGCAATCAACCGTGCAACTAAAGAGATGACAAAAGGCGACTTGCTGATAAAGATACACATACGAAAAGAGCACAATGTGCTATTCCATCAGATTGCAGAAAACATAAACAATATTTCAAGCAATTTCAGGGAATCGGTCTTAGTTATTGAAGAAAAACTTATATTACTTTCAAAAGAGACCCAGAGCCTGTCAGAAAAAATGGCTAACAGTAAATCCAAAAATGAGCTTGCCTCTCAAATGGAAAAGATTCTGAAGATAGAAAAAGAATTAGAGGCAATAGTAAGGCCTTTTAAGGTTTGCTGATATGGAAGGCGCAGAATTCAGAGGAAAAAGCCTGGCGGCAACAGCAAGGGATATTGCAGATGGATACCTCTCAATAAATCCCCTTATTCTAAAAAAATTAATGCCTGAAGATTACAAGAGTCTATACCACTACCTAAGAAAAATACAGACAGAGGTAAGGTCAGAAAAATTTCCTCTGCACGATACCTTATCAATCAGAAGCAGGAATATGAGGCTGCACAGACTGCATAACGCAATAATAATCCTCCAGCATATTGCAAGAGAGAGAAAGGTTATCCTGGCATGACTATAAATATCTATGGCGAGATTAGTAACAACTAAAGGCCCTAAAACAGGCGATATACACTTCATTACTCTATCATCCCAGAAGATCGGAAGGCTCCCGTCAAATGACATTGTCCTTGACGACAGGCTCGCATCCAGAAATCATGCAGAAATCACAAGAAGAGAAAAAGATTTTTTTATTACAGACTTAGACAGCTACAACGGAACATTTGTCAATGGAACAAAGATTAAAGAAAAAAGGCTGAATAACAAGGATGAAATAACCATTGGCAAGACTACGCTCCGTTTTGAAGAAGAGGTCGCAGACATCCTTGTGCTTGATGATTCCCAGCCCTTTGTAGCGCCCGAGGGCACTATCATCAAACCTGTAACAGACAGCTACATTGCCAAATCACTTCACGGCCTGATGCCCTTGCCGGCAAGCCCTGATTCAAAAAAACCGCCGACCTTTATATTAGACCCGCATGAGCTTCAGCTTGACAGGAAAGAGGCATCAGGCGATGCCAAGAACTTTTTCTTTATACTTTATGAAATAGGCAGGGCGCTCCTATCCACCATTGAGCTGAACCACCTCCTTAATCTTATTGTAGATCTTGTCCTTCAGGTAATAAAGGCGGAGAGGGCATTTCTGCTCCTCCTTGATAAAGAAAAAGGGGAGCTTATTCCGCAGGTCGTAAGGCACAGCGGCCTAAGGCCAGAGGATGGCGGAAACATCACTATAAGCAAGACCATTGCAAAACAGGTCATTAAAGAAAAGGTGTCAATCCTTACATCTGATGCAAAGATAGACCCGAGGTTCAAGGGAGGCGAGAGCATCATCCTTTACGGCATCCGCTCTGCCATGTGCGTCCCGCTATGGAATATGGATGATGTGTTAGGCATCATTTATGTTGACAGTCTTTTATCAACAAACAGGTTTTCAAATGAAGACCTTGAGCTCCTTACAGCAATTGCAAATCAGGCAGCAATAGGCATTCAGCAGGCAAGGCTAAAGGAGAAGATTTTAAAAGAGGCGGAATTTAGAAAGAGGCTCTCACAATACCACTCGCCTGATATAGTTGACTTGATAATGAAGGAGATACAGGAGGGCAGAAACACCTCCCTTGATGTTCAGGAAAAGGAGGTAACAATACTCTTTTCTGATATCCAGGGCTTTACAAGCATGTCTGAAAGGCTCTCGCCTACTGAGGTAGCAAACCTCCTTAACGATTATTTCAGCCTTATGACAGATATTATATTCAAACACGGCGGCACGCTTGATAAATATATCGGAGATGCAATCATGGCCATATTCGGCGCGCCATTTTCGCATAAGGACGATGCTGTTCGAGCTGTAAGGGCAGCGGTTGAGATGAGGGACGAGCTTAAAAACCTTATGGCAAGAAAGGACGACAGCGTAAAATTTAATGTAAGAATCGGCATAAATACAGGGGATGTGGTTGCAGGAAACATCGGCTCCCTGCAGAGAATGGAATACACTGTTCTCGGCGACGCAGTAAACACAGCAGCAAGGCTTGAGACAATGGCAAAGGCCGGACAGATACTTATCGGCGAGCAGACATACAAACTTGCCAAAGACTTCTTTGAAATAAAACCTGTTGGAAAATGGAAGGTAAAAGGAAAAGAAAAAGAGGTTATGGTGTACGAGGTGGTGGGGTAGCAGTAAGGATAACAACAGCAAAGGACTGGAGTAAGTAGATGAAACTTAATATCTATAAAAAATTAAAGAATCATATCATAAGTTCCATAAGTAATTGCACCACTTTGGGTATAATACCTATAGGAGG
>CAKKRA010000351.1:1785-2993 GCA_919902475.1 Nitrospiria bacterium | reverse complement strand
TTATATGTCAAGGGATGTAGGGGCAGGCTTTAAACCTGCCCCTATTTTTGTGCATGGCTTTACCCGAAATGTAACCATTATTACCCCTCACCCTTCCCTCTCCCGCAGGGGGAGAGGGGTTTTTGGGGTTAGCAGCCCGTATTTTTTCATCTTATTATGCAGGCTTTTTCTGCTAATATTCAACCTCTTGGCTGTTTCTTCTCTTCTCCATCTCTCTTTATTCAGAGCCTCAAGTATCATCTCCTTTTCTATATCCTCTTTTGTCTTCTCCACCTTTTTTAACATTGGCAGGGCTTCAGCCTCAAATCCCTCCTTATCCCCTTCTTTAATCCCACTCTGTCCCCCTTTAGTAAAAGGGGATGTAGGGGGATTTGTAATTGGGATGGCGGGATTTAATCTGGGCAGACTGCTTTTTATTATTTCCGCATCTATCTCATCCTTTGCAAGGACAACACCTCTTTGAATCAGGTTTTCAAGCTCCCTGATATTGCCTGGCCAGTTGTATTTCAGGAGGGCATCAATGGCTACAGAGGTTATTCCCTTAATATTTTTATTAAACCGTTTATTATATTTCTTAATGAAATGATCAATCAATAACGGCACATCCCCCTGCCTATCCCTTAATGGCGGAAGATGAATCGGCAGAACATTCAAACGGTAGTATAACTCCTCCCTGAATCTGCCTTCTGATATTGCCTTTATCAAGTCCATGTTTGTTGCAGCAATAAGCCTTACATCTACCTTTATCGGCTTTATGCCTCCTATCCTTTCAA
The DNA here is from genome assembly GCA_919902475.1 of Nitrospiria bacterium. GTDB lineage: Bacteria > Nitrospirota > CAKKRA01 > 9FT-COMBO-42-15 > 9FT-COMBO-42-15 > 9FT-COMBO-42-15. The sequence goes on along the minus strand of CAKKRA010000351.1, from coordinate 2,220 downwards.
ACTCCCTCTCCTGAATAACACGAAGGATTTTTGTCTGGGTGGACAGCGTCATATCCCCGATTTCGTCCAAGAACATGGTGCCATTATTTGCTATCTCAAACTTTCCGGGCTTCTGTTGATGCGCGCCTGTAAATGCGCCCTTTTCATGGCCGAATAGCTCTTCCTCTAAAAGTGTCTCAGGTATTGCTGCACAGTTCACCTTTATAAAAGGCTTATCCTTTCTGTTGCTTGTATAATGTATAGTCTGGGCAATAAGCTCTTTTCCTGTTCCGCTTTCACCTGTAATCAATACAGTAATATCTGTATCAGCAATCTTCCGAACAAGATCATATACCTTCTGCATTGGAAGGCTGTCGCCAATAATACTCCCAAGCCCATATCTTTCAGAGAGTGATTCTTTAAGATTCTTAATCTCTTTTTGAAGTCCAATCTTTT
>CAKKRA010000351.1:0-1775 GCA_919902475.1 Nitrospiria bacterium | reverse complement strand
AATCTTTTCCACTGCCCTTTTAATTACAATCCTCATCTCATTTACATCAAAGGGTTTCGTAAAATAATCATAAGCCCCCTTTTCTATTGCCTCTATTGCAATATTTCGTGTTCCATGGGCTGTTATTATAATTACGACTGTATCAGGAGACACCTTTTTTATCTCTGAAAGAAGCTCCATGCCGCTCAGCTTAGGCATCTTTAAATCCACAATTGCAATATCAAAGCTGCTGCGTTTAATCTTGCTGAGCGCATCCCCGCCGTCCACAGCAGTCTCAAAAAGATAGCCCTCTTTCTTTATCATTTCTGATAAGAAAAACCGCATGGACTCTTCGTCGTCGGCAATTAAGATTTTTATTACGGAATTCAATCCTTCTCCTTATTTTCTGTAGGCACGGTTTAAACCGTGCCTACAGCCTCATCACACATTACAGATTACGCATTACGAATTTTGGGATTGTACAACCTCCAATGGCTGAGCGGCAACCGGCAGATTTATATAAAAATGCGTCCCTTTCTCATCACTCACAACAAATATTGTCCCCTTGTTTGCAGTAATAATCTGATGTGTTATTGCAAGGCCAAGGCCTGTGCCCTTTTCTTTTGTTGTATAAAATGGGTCAAAGATATGTTCCATATCCTCTGGTCTTATATAGGAGTTGCTATTGCTCAGTTCAATAGAAATAGAGCCATCCTTTGTCTTTGTCCTAACTGATATCTTTCCTTCTTTTTCTATTGCCTGAACTGCATTTATCAGTATATTTAAAAATGCCTGATAGAGTCTCTCGCTTTCAACTATAATCTTTGGGATTGTATCATCGTATTCTTCCAATATCTGTATATCCTTCTCTCCAATATAATATTTTGAAAGCCCTACTGTATTATGAAGGATTTCATTTATATTGCATAATCTCATGCTGACCTTATCAGGATGCGCAAGGTTCAAGAGATTTTCAACAACAATATTTAATCTCTCCACTTCACTAATAATAGTATCTACATATTTTGCCCTTTCACTGCCTTTTAACTCTTCTGACAAAAGCTGGGCAAGGCCCTTGATTGAGCCGAGGGGGTTTCTAATCTCATGCGCAACGCCTGCTGCGACTCCGCCGAGGCTTGCAAGTCTGTCCGCCCTCTGCAATTGCCTGTGGATCTCCTTTATCTTTGAAAGGTCTTTAAAATTTACAACAATGCCTGTTACAACGCCTTCCCTGTCTTTTAGAAGGGATGTAGTAGCGCCTAAGGAGACACGTCTGTTATCCTTTGTTATTATATTTATCTCTTCAGAGGAACAGACCCTCTTGTCCCTTAATGACTCATAGACAATCTTTTTGAAATCACTAAATCCCCCCTCGTCCTTAAATATCTCTTTTATCGCCTTTCCTATAAGATCTTCTGATTTGCATCCGAGTATCATTTCAGCAGATGGATTTATGGTTGTTACAATGCCGCTGCTGTTGACAGTAATAATCCCTCCTGACATACTCTCTAAGATATCAACATATTTATTAAGGGATGTAACCATAAGACCAAAATCCCTGCCGAGTATATTATCCAGTACAACCTCTCTGTCGGCTGACGGCTGATGGCTTACAGCTAAAGACTTTAATATCTTTTTTATCGGCAGCAGTATGGAATAGGCAAGGATAAGGCCGGTAATTATTGCTGTTAGTGTGCTGACCAATAAAACAATATTTACATTGCCTCTTGCAGATGCTGCTGCAGATTGGGAAATAATATTTTTGTTCAGACTGGCAAGGATAATATCCTGCACAA
>CAKKRA010000350.1 GCA_919902475.1 Nitrospiria bacterium | reverse complement strand
TTCTGGATGGTATAAGCGCAGATACAATGTTGATATAGACCCTGAGACAGAGGCAATAGTTACTATTGGAGCTAAAGAGGGGCTGTCTCACCTTGCATTGGCAATTGTAAGTCCGGGTGATGTGGCATTGTCACCAAGCCCGACATATCCGATTCATCCATACAGCGTGATTATTGCAGGCGGAGAGGTGAGGAGCATACCATTAAGAAAGGACAGTGATTTTTTTGAGGATATGATTAATGCCTACAAGCAGACTTTGCCGAGGCCGAAGCTCTTGATTATCTCCTTTCCTCATAATCCGACAACTGCTGTTGTTGATCTGGATTTTTTTAAAAAGGTTGTTGAGTTTGCAAAGGAGAATAATCTGATAGTCATCCATGACATTGCCTATGCAGATATTGTATTTGACGGATACAAGGCGCCGAGCCTTCTTGAGGTGCCGGGTGCAAAAGATGTTGGCGTTGAGTTTTTCTCCTTATCTAAAAGCTACAGCATGGCTGGCTGGCGCGTGGGTTTTTGTGTTGGGAATAAAAACATTGTATATGCATTGACAAGGATAAAGAGCTATCTTGACTATGGCATGTTCCAGCCCATACAGATTGCGAGCATCATTGCATTGAACGGTCCTCAGGATTGCGTATCTGAGATAACAGAGATATATAAGAGCAGAAGGGATGCATTGGTTGACGGCCTGAAGAGGGTCGGCTGGAATATTGAAAAGCCCAAGGCAACAATGTTTGTCTGGGCAGAGATACCAGAGAAATATAAGAAGATGGGCTCCATTGAGTTTGCAAAATTTATATTAAAAGAGGCAAAGGTTGCTGTATCTCCGGGCATAGGGTTTGGTGAGTATGGCGATGACTTTGTAAGGTTTGCGCTTGTTGAGAATGAACAGAGGATAAAGCAGGCAGTGAAGGGGATAAGAAAGGTTCTATGAAAGATAAAATAAATGTAGGGATAATCGGCTTTGGCACAATAGGCGCAGGAACAGCAAAGATATTGATTAACAATGCCGAGATAATAAAGAGGCGGCTTGGGCTGCCTGTTGTGTTAAAGAGGATTGCAGACCTTGATATAAAAAAGGACAGGGGAATAAAGCTTGAAAAGGGCGTGCTAACAGAAAAGGCAGAGGATATTTTAAATGACCCTGATATAGATATTGTAATAGAGCTGATCGGCGGATATGAGCCTGCAAAGAAATTTATCCTAAAGGCAATAGAGAATGGCAAGAATGTTGTTACTGCGAACAAGGCTCTCCTCGCTGTGCATGGAGAGGAGATTTATAAGGCAGCAGCAGCGAAGAATGTTGATATAGGTTTTGAAGGGAGTGTTGGCGGAGGCATCCCGATTATCCGCGTATTAAAAGAGGGGCTTGCAGCTAACAATATACTTTCTATATATGGCATTATCAATGGCACATCCAATTACATCCTTACAAAGATGACAAATGAAGGAAAGGCGTTTTCAGATGTTCTGTCAGAGGCGCAGAGGCTCGGCTATGCAGAGGCTGACCCGACCTTTGATATAGAGGGC
>CAKKRA010000349.1:566-1362 GCA_919902475.1 Nitrospiria bacterium | reverse complement strand
TTATACTGGCTCTATTTTTTTATTGGCGCCATGCTTGTCCATCGCAAGGCGCCCAGCAGTGTTCATAGCATTGATAAAATTGTTAAAGAGGGCGTTTATCAGCGTCTTAGGCATCCCATATATTCTGCTGACATTGTTCTTGCTTGGGGAATTTTCTCCCACTGGCCGAGCATGCGAGCGCTCACAGCCGTTATATGGCTTACTATAATACTTTCTCTCTGGATGAGGCTGGAAGAAAAGGGGCTTACTGAAAAATTCGGCATGGACTATCTTGAATACAAAAAGCAGGTACCGATGGTTGTGCCAAGGAAGCTAAAAAAGAAATATTAAGGTTTGGTAATCACATGAATTAAATCCCAAAGAATTAGATTCTTCAAATCTCACTCAGTAAAGTTTCTTTCTCCCTTGAAAAATAATTTACTACTTAGCTTTTAAAAAAGAGGGGAATGTGGTATAAAAGAGCAGTAGTTGGCTGGACATTGCCCACAGGATGAGGGAGATAGCAGGGCTTTTATAGCTTCTATCCTCTTCTTGTCCTTCATTGTTAGTAGCGTCCTTCTCTTCTGCGCTTTTGACAGGATATACTACTGATATTTTCATTAAGCTATTACAAACAAACAAAAAGTTGTTGACAAGCGCAGGATATTTGCATAAAATTATCAGTCCTATATCAAAACAAAAAGGATTTTTTATGGCAGTCGGGGATTTAAAGACAAATAATTATTGTGATTTTATAGTTGAGCGTGAGCAGGAGCGCTGCATCCAGTGCCAGGTCTGTGTTCGGCAGTGCCCTTAT